>JAPYQX010000246.1 GCA_029937135.1 Nitrospinota bacterium | reverse complement strand
CATGTATAGGGCTTGCAACCGCACTTCGAATCAGTCTGGTTGATCTTGAACGGACTCGAACCGCGAATACAGGAAAAGACGAGAAAATGGAGGCTCTCTATGGCTATCTCACAGGGATGGAATTTCGGCAGGCAGTTGAAGGAATCGTAGAGTCCTTTGACACCATGAAGACGGACCTTGCGAAGGAGAAGCGGGCCATGGAGCGAATATGGGCAAAGCGAGAAAAAGAAATTGAAGCAACGCTCAAAAACACTGCCCGGATGTATGGTTCTCTCCAAGGTATTGCCGGAATTAACTCACTTCCGGAAATTAAAAGACTGGAATTGCCCGAAGGATAACTCGCCGAAACCGCATGAATTTCCTGTAGGGGGCGTTTCGCGGCCCGGGGGTATATTGGCCCGGGGAAGTGGCGGGGCCGTTCCACGGCGGGGCAGTGTGGCGCTCCCTCACCCCAGCACTCTCCGGGCGGGGCCCCTAAGGGGCGGGATTGGGGGTTTTTCAAGCTTTGGCGAGAGCGGGGACTGATGATGCCATTCCGCGCCGTGGATGCAGGCAGTTCCTGTAAGAGCGCGCGAAATTCCTGTAGAATCCCGCCAAATCTGTTTAAGACGCGCGGGATGCGCGGGTTATCGCGATTTAGGAGATTGGGATGGAGTTCGGGTTGATGCTGCGCGGGCAGTTCGAGCAGGGCGAGAATATGAACGCGCGCTTCGGGGAGTTGATGGAGCAGGCGCGCCGGGCCGATGAGCTGGGCTACGCCTCGATCACGAAGGGCTCGCACTACAGCGCGTATCCGCTCCAGGATTTCCAGCAGCTTCCCTTTCTGGCCCGCGTCTCGGCCGAAGCCCCCAACCTTCGGCTGAACGCGGGGATTGTCCTCCTCTCGCTCCACAAGCCGCTGGATCTGGCCGAGCAGCTGGCTTCGATCGATGTGATGTCGGGCGGAAGGCTTATCTTCGGGGCCGGTCTTGGCTACCGCGAGGTGGAGTTCAGGGCCTTTGGTAGCACCCAGAGCGAGCGGGTAAAGCGTTTTGAGGAGAACCTCGAGGCCGTCAAACGCCTATGGACCGAGGAGACGGTCGATATGAAGGCGTCTCATTTTGAGTTGATGGGGGCGGCCTGTCCGATGAAGCCTTTTCAAAAACCGCACCCGCCCATCTGGATCGGGGCGAACAGCGACCCGGGAATCCGGCGCGCGGCCCGGCTGGGGGACTGCTGGTACATCAATCCGCACAATCGCCTCGATATGACCTACCGGCAGATCGAGGTGTACAAGCGGGCGCTCGATGAGTTGGACAAACCCTTCCCGGCGGAAATGCCGATGCGCAGGGAGGTATTCGTCGCCTCGACCCGCGAGGAGGCGATACGGATTTGCAGGCCTTTCCTCGAAATTAAATATAAGTCTTATCATCAGTGGGGGCAGGACAAGGCCATGCCCGAGGGAGACAACGATCTGGGTCTTGAGTTCGAGGAACTCATTCGGGACCGGTTTATTCTGGGGTCTCCCGACGAGGTGGCGGAGCAGATTATCGGTCTTTCGAAGGGGCTTGGGGTGAACCATTTCATTATGAGTATTCAATGGCCGGGAATGCCTCAGAGCCTTGTACTCGAAACCATGCATACATTGGCGGAGGAAGTGCTCCCGAAGGTTCGGCAGGGGTTATAGCCGGGTTATCGGCGAATTGTCTGTTTTTTCTGAATTGTTATTTTATAAGGAGATATCTGGCATGAGCAGCCCGCTTGTTTCCCCCTCCTGGCTCGAGGAGAACCTTGAGAATCCCGATGTTCGCATTATTGAGGTCTCGTTTTCGGACGATGACGCTAAATACCGGGATTCCCATATCCCGGGTGCCGTGTGGCGATACTGGAAAGATCTGTGCTGGCACGAATCCGACCGGGAGTTTCCGGCGCCTGACGAGATGGCCCGGCGAATGGGGGAGATGGGCGTTTCGAATGATGCAA
This sequence comes from Nitrospinota bacterium, assembly GCA_029937135.1. Lineage (GTDB taxonomy): Bacteria > UBA8248 > UBA8248 > UBA8248 > UBA8248 > UBA8248. Next base: position 2,716 of record JAPYQX010000246.1, on the reverse strand, counting down.
TTGTCGTAATCTACGGCGACCCTGTTCAGTTCGGCTCATATGCTTTTTGGGCGCTTACGATGGGCGGGGTGAGGAATCTTCACCTTTTGGACGGCGGACGAAAAGCCTGGGTGGAGGCAGGGCGGCCCGTAACCAAGGAGATTGCCGCACCGGAGACTGCGGATTACAGCCCCGGCGAGGGGGATTCGTCCATGCGGATGGGGCGCGATGAGGTCCGCGCCGGCCTGGGGAAGGCCGGGCGTCTTCTCCTCGATGTGCGCTCCCCAGAGGAGTACAGCGGAGAGCGCGTCATGCCGCCCCCCAATTTCGACCACGGGGCCGAGCGGAAGGGGCGTATTCCCGGCGCGAAGCACCTTTTTTTCAGGAACGTGGTCAACGAGGACGATACCTACAAGAGCGAGGCCGAGCTCCGCGCCCTTTTCGAGGCGGCGGGGGTTCCCGAGGCCGAGGAGGTCGTCGGCTACTGCCGCCTCAGCCACAGGGCCACCCTCGTTTGGTTCGCCATGCACCATCTTCTCGGCTACGAGGGCTCCCGCATCTATGACGGCTCGTGGACCGAGTGGGGGAGCATCGTCGGCTTCCCTGTCGAGCGCTGAGCCCCCCCCCGGGGGGGTATTCCGGTGATGTCACCGGGTTAAGTCAGGAAATGCCGGGAGTTTCGAGGCTGTGAATTTCGAAACCGAGATCGGAATTTTCGCCCAAGGGGATTGTCCCCTCCGGAGGGATTGACCCTCTGAAGGTGGGTGCTTGAAGCGGCTTCGCCTCGGCTCAATCCCCCTTGAGCCAGCGCCGCGCGGCCTCGCGCGTTTCTTTTGCCCGCTCCCCGCCCTCGATGACGATATCGGCGGCCGGCGGATGGCCGCTGCTCTTCTCGTTTCGCCAGCAGTGGTAGCGAAGCGCTTTGGGGTAGCCCGAAAGATCCATATTCCGGAAATAGCTCTCGGGCACCTCGCCCGGTTTGTGAGGGTCCATCCGGTCCTTTTCGTAGATCATCGTCCGCTCCAAGACGCGCCAGGCGCTCTCCCGGCGCTCGAAGAGATCGACCACGCTGCTCCAGGTCTGAAAATCGAATTCGTAGCCGTCGATCGTCCGCCGCTGGTTGAGGGTCAGGTAATACTCGCAGACCGCGCGGTCCACGTTCAGGGAAACGCGCGGGTTCCCGGCGAAGTGTTTCTGGCTGTCACCGGAGTGGTGGCCGCCCATCATGTTCCGTGAACTCTCGATGAAATCGTGGGCATTTCCCGAAAACCACGAGACCGTCAGCCGCCCGTCCGGGTGAAAGTAGGTCTTCAGCGTGTCCCAGTCGCCGGTGTCGCGGCAGACGTGGGAGCGCATCGCCACCTCGAGAATCTCGGATTTGTCCGCCGCCGCATGGAGTCTCGCTTCATCGCCCATTTTGTTATTCTCCTGTGAGCCATCGTTCACCTTCCGCCCTGAGCGCCGCCTCGGCCGCGCTTCCCGCCGTCGCCAGCCCGGGGGAGGGGTGGAGGCCGTGCTTCGAGTGGCGGTAGCACATGAACTTGCACGCCTCGGGGTAGCCCGAAATATCCATCCCCTCGAAATAGCCCGCCGGGACATCGGAGGGGTTAACCGGGTCCATCCGGTCCTTTTCGTAAATCGCGGTCCGCTTGGTGATCCGCCAGGCGCCCGCCCGTTTCTCGAACAGATCGAAGAAGCGGATCCAGGCCGTGAAATCAAACCATATCCCGTCGATGGAAAGCCGCGAGTAAAGGGAGATATGTGCCTCGCTCACCGCGCGGTCATCCACGAGGCGGATATCGGGCGGGCCAACCTGGTGTTTCTGGTGCTCACCGGGCGGAGTGGGCGGTCGGGTCTTGAGCCGCTCGACGAAGGTGTCGGCCGAGTCCGCCGTCCACATGATGTGCATCTCGCCGTCCTCGTGGTAGCAGGCGCGGAGGCGCTCCCAGTCGCCCTGGTCGCGCGCGGACCCCCATCCAGTCACCACACTGGCAATCTCCCGCTCGTCGAGAAGGGATTGAATCCTTAAATCGTCGGGCAAGAGGCGGCTCCTATGGGGCGTAAGCTTCCGCTTGGGAGAATATCCCGGTTGCGCGAAATGAGAATGCGATAAGGAAGGATATAACCCGGAACCCGCCTCCGGCAAACCGGCTGGGGGGGGGTAGTACATTGAACTCGGAGTTAAAGAGCCGGGCGGCTCCGGGGATGAAAAAGCGCCGCGGCTATCTATTTTGAGGACTGCGGCTATCTATTTTGAGGCCCGCGGCTACTTTTTTTTTGCCGACCAGCCGCTCCAGCTCTTCGAAAAGTTCCTTCCGCTCGGTCTCCTCCATCAGCATGAGAAGGCCGACGTGGAACATGCCGGGACGATCCTTGTCTTCCTGGCTCCAGGCCTTGAACGCCTTTAGATTCTCGAAACTCTTGCCCGAGACCTTGAAGGAGATATCGACTTCGGATTTATTCTGTGGGTCGTTGGGAACGATGACGTGAAACCCCGAGGCCGACACGTTTTCGGCGATGACGGGGGTGTCAGAGAGCGCGGGGATTTCAAGCTCGAGGGGGATTTTGTACTGCGGGTCCTTCCGGCGGACGGTTTTCTCGTTCATGAAGGATGCTCCGGGCAGGGTGGGACTATTATATATTTTCATAATGATAGCACCTTTAATCTGAATCTTAAATGTGGCGAATCAGCGGCGTGGGTCCGAAATGGCGCGGCCAATAACGGCACGGGTTTGCC
>JAPYQX010000245.1 GCA_029937135.1 Nitrospinota bacterium | reverse complement strand
GGGATGTTCTCTAATTGAAGTGAATATTGAGTCCTCGGGCGCTAAAAAAAAATCGTAGCTGTGGCGGATGAAGGAAGAGAGCCCTACATTGACTATAGTAATGTTCCCCAATTTCGTGTTTGGCCGCTTGGAGATTGCCCCGCCCTGGAGTCTTCCGCCCCAAGGGCATCTTCTCATCTTCCGTCTCATCGCTTAAACTGACTTCCGTTCATCAATCGACGGTTCAATTTATCGAGATAATCCTCCGCGCCGTGGGAGGGAGGCGGTAATTCGCTACCATTCCCGGCGGGCGGCCTCAAGGGAGACCCAGAAATGATGCTCGAAGGGAAAAAAATCATCGTCACGGGTGGCGGGAGCGGCATCGGCCGCGCCACCTGCGTCCTCGCCGCGCGCGAGGGGGCCGATGTCGCCGTGGCCGATCTCGATCCCGGACGGGGAGCCGAGACCGCCGAAATGGTGAAGGCCGAGGGGAGGGAGGCAATCCTCATCGAGATGGACACATCGAGGAAGGCCGACGCCGCCCGCATGGCCGATGAGACGGTAAAAGCGTTCGGAACCATCGACGGTCTCGTCTGCGGCGCCATCAAGCTGGTGCCGGGAAAGCTCGAAGAGCTTCCCGAGGAGGACTGGGACATGGTGATGAACATCGGCCTCAAGGGTTACTTTCTGTGCGCCCAGGCGGCCGGCCGGACTATGATCGAAAAGGGCGGCGGCTCCATCGTGTTCGTCTCATCGATAGGCGGGATGCAGACCTATCCGCTGGCAGGGGCCTATTCCGTCTGCAAGGCGGGGGCGATCATGCTCGGCAAGCTTTTCGGGGTGGAGTGGGCCTCGTACGGCATCCGGGCAAACACGGTATCGCCCGGGCAGGTGCGCACCCCGATGACGGAGGCCATGTTCCGGGACCCCGAGATCGCCGCTGGCCGCGCGGCGGTCGTTCCGATGGGACGGGTGGGCAATCCCGAGGACATCGCCGAGGGTTGCGTCTTTTTGCTTTCCGAGCGCGCGCGCTATATTACCGCCGCGAATTTGCCGATTGACGGCGGACAGGTGGAGAGCAAAATGATCCACACGCCGGGCAGGAACTGGGGCGGCAAGAAAATCGACTACGACGCGAGTTAGAGCGCGTCGCGAGGGAGAGGGAGGCGGAATCATGGGGCGGTTCGACGGAAAGACCTGCATCGTCGCGGGCGGCGCGCGCGGAATCGGCGCGAAAACCTGCGAGTTTTACGCTGCCGAGGGCGGCTGCGTCGTCATCGGGGATGTCAACGAGGAACTTGGCGAGGAGCTTGCAACGCTAATAGGAGTCCAGGCGGTGTTTCAAAGGCTCGATGTGACCGATCCCGATTCATGCCGGGAGGCGGTCGAGCGGGCGGTGGGCGAGTTCGGCTCGGCCGACCATCTGGTGAACTGCGCGATCAAGATGGACCCGGCTCCCTTGATCGATCTCAAGCTCGAAAGCTGGAAGCTCGTGGTCGATATCGGTCTGACGGGAATGTTCCTGATGTGTCAGGCGTTCGGCAGGTGGGCCATCGAAAACGAGAGGGCCGGATCGATAGTGAACCTCTCGTCGAACGCGGGGGTCCAGCCCTACGGGATGTCGGGGGCCTACAGCACCGTCAAGGCCGGAATCATCATGCTGACCCAGCATTTCGCGATTGAGTGGGCGGGGAAGAAAATCCGCGCGAACGTCATCTGCCCGGGGCACACCGAAACCCCCCTGACGGCTTATCTTCAGGACCCCGAGATTAAAAAGGCCCGGAGCGAGGTCACCCCGGTCGGCCGCGTGGGCCAGCCCGAGGACATCGCGAACGGAATTCTTTTCCTCCTCTCGGAGGAGGCCGACTACATCACCGCCGCCCGGCTGGATATCGACGGCGGCCTCACCAGCAGCATTTTTAACCACATGCCCGGCAGGAAATGGGACTGAGGCCGCGCTAGGCCCCGCCCAGAAAATCTTTCGTCCAGCGCCGAATATCGGCGCCCCGCGTAACCTGTTTGATCAGCTCGGTCGGGAGAAGGTTTTCGAGTTTGCTCGGCGCCGCGCCCTCCCTGAGTGCCTTGAGGGTGGTATGCACCGCCTGAATCGCCGCCATGATCGGCTGGTGGCCCTGGAGGGCGATGCGGACGCCCCGTGAGGCCAGGTAGTCCAGATCCCCGAGGTCCGATGCGCCGCCGCCCAGAATAATCGGGAGGCTGGCCGCCGCCGAGAGGGCTTCGAGTTGATCGGTGGTTTTGACTCCGACGAGAAAAATCGCGTCCACCCCGGCTTTTTCGTAGGCCGTGATCCGGGTGATCGTGTCGTCGATATCGGTGATCCGGGGGGCGCTGGTCCGCCCGGCGATCACCAGGGCCGGGTCCTGCCGTCCCTCGATGGCCGCCCGCATTTTCCCTACGCCTTCTTCGATTGAAATGAGCCGGTCCGCTCCGCCCGAAGCGTAGGGCCGGGGAAGCTCGGTGTCCTCGATGCTCAGGCCCGAAACCCCTGCCGTTTCGAGTTCCTCGACGGTCCGCTTGACGTTGAGCGCGTTGCCGTAGCCGTGATCGGCATCCACCATCAGGGCGAGATTGCCGGCCCGGCAGATGCGGTAGGCCTGGGCGGCGAACTCGGTGAGCGTCAGCATGATTACGTCGGGCGCGCCGAGAACCGTCAGCGAGGCCGTCGAACCGGCGAAGATGCCGATCTCGAAGCCGAGATCCTCGGCGATGCGCGCCGAGATAGGATCAAATACCGACCCGGGGTGGACACACCGCCCGCCTTCTAAAATTTCGCGGAAACGCCCGCGCCGCTCGGTCCAGTTCATCGAAATTCCTCTCCTTCAGTCAAAGCGGGGAACCCCCGGCGAATTAAAGGGGGCCGGGAAATATTCAGGATCGGTGCACATGATAATTCACCGGACCGGGCGAGTCGAACCCAAGCGCCCCGGAAGGGTCCGGTGCGGTTAATGTCTCCGTACCTGAGGTCATCCGGCGCGCCGGGGGAAGACCGCCCGAACGCCAGGGCCTCCGTCGCCTCAATCCACGACCGCAATCGCGTTGACCTCCACCAGGCATCTCGGGTCGGTGGCGAGGCGCACGACCTGCAGCGTGGTGGAGGCGGTGCGGTGGTCGCCAAAAAACTCGCGCCGGATAGCGCCGGCCTCGGCGGCTCCTTCCATCGTCGTCGAGAAAAACTGGAAGAATACGATGTCACTGAAAGTAGCCCCCACGGCATCGAGACTTTTCTTCAGATTCTCGAGGGCCATGCGCGTCTGGCTCGGAAGATCGCCGGGCAGGGAGTCGAATTCCTCGGGCCGGTGGGGGTGATGGTGATAGGGCGGAGCGGCCGTGACTCCCGCGAAAAATACAGGCGTCCCGCCGCTCGCCTTGACCGCCATCGAGTAGGGAGTCCACACATCGAGTCTGTCGGGCCAGTCCACGCACTCAATCTGTTTTGGCATCGTCGCTCTCCTTTGAATCAGGGAAGGCTGAGTAAGGGCGGGTGGAATTATACCGGGAAGCGGCTATGGCGGCCTCTCTATTGCGGGGCGAGCGTCATGCCCGAAGGTCCTGCCGGGGGCGGCTGCGCCGCCCTCGTGGAGGTGGTTGATAAGGTGGCCGATGACTCAAGTGGCCTTTTGGGGTGCGCCTCAAGCTTCCGAACCCAGACAACCGGCTTCCCGCGAGTTTCAAGTGCGGGATTTCGTTTTTCGAGTAAAAAGACCGGGTAAAAAATCCGCGCAGAGGCAAGAATTAAGAAAAAGTCTCGCGCATTTTCCCCATTATTTTTCCGGGTGTTATGAAATCCTGTATTCGGCGCAAAAAAAAACGGCGGCCGGTTAGGGCCGCCATTTTCCGGGATTTCCCTCGGTGATTTATCCAGCCTTCGACACATTCTGGGCCTGAGGTCCCTTGGGTCCTTGACCGGCTTCATAGTTAACGGCATCGCCTTCGTTCAGGGTCTTGAATCCATCGCCGCTGATGGCGGAGAAGTGAACAAACAAATCATCTCCTCCGTCGTCCGGAGTAATAAAACCAAACCCTTTTGAGTCGTTGAACCATTTCACCGTACCTGACGCCATGCTTTTCCCCTTCAATGGAGATGAAAAAATTATGCTGATGAATGAACTTCTTGAAAGGGAACCTCATTCTATCCGCATGCCCAAAAAAACCTTCCCCGCACCATTCGCGGGAAAGACGCCACTAATACTAACCGAGGATGCTGATTGGTGCAAATAGGAGGCCAGGAATACCGATGTGCCGGGAAGTATCTCCCGCTAGCGGGCAAATCCGGATGTTCTGGGCGGCAGGGAAAGTGAGGAAGGCTGTCTGGTTGGGGTGCCGATCCGCGTCAAACCCTTCACTGAGATTAACAGGGAAGCCGTGTTTGGTCGGCTACCATATCTTCGGATTAATAATTCGTTAACAGGTAGGGGAAGGCGCGCGATTAGCTCTTTTGGAGCGCCTGATCGGCGCGATCCAGGAAGCGGGCGGCATCGTCGGTTTCGGGGTCGAATTCCGAGATGCCGGCCGCGCAAGAAACGGAGATTTTCCGCCCGTTGGCGCCATCGAGTTTCATTTCGGTGATTTTTGAGAGAATTCTGTTCGTGAACACTTGAGCGCCGTCAATTTTCGTTCCCGGCAGGAGGATTGACCTGCCCCCAATAGTAGTACCACTAGCTACGAGAGTTTTGGAACCATGG
>JAPYQX010000244.1:2233-4684 GCA_029937135.1 Nitrospinota bacterium | reverse complement strand
GGGCACTTGCATCGATCTGCGCCATATCACGCCCGGAGAGGAAATCTCGCCCACCGACCTCGAGGCCGCCGTCGAAAAGTCCGGCGACCCGATCCAGAAGGGTGGCACCATCCTCCTCTATACCGGCCACCACGAGCGCACCTACCCGACCGCGGCCTACGGGACGGACAACCCCGGCGTCACCGTCGAGTCCACCGAATGGCTCGCCGCCCAGGGCGTCGTCCACTTCGGGATCGACTCCATGCGCCCGGGTCCGATGGGGAACGTGAACTCCCTCGTCCATAAAGCCTGCCTCGATACCGGGATCACCCACCTTGAGAGTCTTTGCAATCTCGATAAGGTTCTCGGCCAGGGCCCCTTCCGCTTCGCTTGTTTTCCCCTGAAATGGCGGGGCGGTACAGGCTCCCCCGTCCGCGCGGTCGCTATTTTCGAGGACTAGCCCCCTTCCGGCGGAAAGAAGAGGAGGCGCCGGGAATGAAAGACACAAAGACGGGGAGAAAAAGAGAAAAAACCGGATCGCGGGAAACCACGTCCGGCTGGAGAATCCGGCCAGCGGGCGCCTCTTTCGAGGGGCGCCCGTTTTTTTCGGATGATTGGCGCCGTGCCTACGGCCGCCCCGCCTTTCCCCTCCACGCCCAAAGTGCTAGGTTTTTTGGGTCGATGGATTTGAACTCAATTTTGGCTCCGCACTGCCGCCGATATAGGGATCTCTCCCTCACGGAGTTGCGCGATGGCCAAGCCCTCTCGTTTCAAGCAAACCGGAAAACGAATCTCCGAGGCCCGCGACCGCCGGGGCTGGAATCGCAACCAGCTCGCGAAGGCCTCGAGTCTGAGCTGGGCGAATCTCACCCGCTACGAGGATGGGGAGAACGAACCCAGCGCGGGCAAGCTCCTCCGCATCGCCGAGGCGCTGGGCGTTTCGGTGGATTGGCTGATGGACCGAAAGGGGGCTCACGAGATGGTTGTGGCCGGTCCCGTGGACGTTGCCGTGCGAATGTCGGAGAACGTTCAGGGTCCCGGCGTGGTGGATGAGAGCGATTTCTGCGCGGTGCCCCTGGTTTCCGGCTCGATTGCCGCGGGAAACCCTCTAATCGTTGACGAGGACATCGAGGAGTACGCCCTCGTTCACGTCTCTCAACTGGCGGGGCGCTCGGATCTCGTGGCCGTCCGGGTGGACCGGCGCATGGGCCTGAGCATGCTTCCGCTCATTCAGCCCGGCGCCGTGGTGGTCATCGACCGGCGCGACAAGGTAATCGCCGCCGAGGGGATCTTCGCCGTCCGGGACGACTCGGGCGCCTGCACCCTCAAACGCCTTCAGTGGACCCCGCCCCGCCTCTGGCTGGTGCCCGAGAACCGCGACGAGCCCGTCGTCCACATCGATCTCGATGGCGGGAGCCCCGAGGATTGGATCGTCGGCCGGGTGGTCTGGGCCTATCAGCCGCTCGCGTGACTCCCGGCCGGGCTAGCTTTCGAGCAGTTTCGCGAGCTTTTCCGTCAGCGCGGGGATGACTTTCCTGTAGTCGCCCACGATGCCGTAGCGCGCGCGCTGGAAGATCGGCGCGTCCGGGTCGGTGTTGATCGCCAGAATATTCTTACTGGGTCCCGCGCCGACCATGTGCTGCATCGCTCCCGAGATTCCCACCGCGATATAGAGCGTCGGGCTCACGATCTTGCCCGTCTGGCCCACCTGCATGTGGGTGGGGACCCACCCGGCGTCCACGGCGGCGCGGCTTGCGCCCACCGCCGCCTTGAGCACTTTCGCCAGCTTGGCGAGCTGCTCGAAATTCTCCGGCCCGCCGAGGCCTCTACCGCCGCTCACCACATATTCGGCGTCCTCGAGGCGCACCCCCTCGGCCTCGACCTGTCGCGTCTCGATGAAACTTGTCTTGAGCGCGCCGGCCTCGATCGTGACCTCGATCTCGCCCAGCTCCCCCGTCCGGCCTTCCTCGATGTCGGCGGGTGGAAACGCCTTCATCCGGATGGAGGTCATCGCCTTGTCCGTCCTCGAGCGGACGTAGCTGAGCGCGTTGCCCCCGTAGACGGAGCGCACGGCGGCGAGCTTGCCCTCCTCAAGGGAGAGTTCAGAGCAATCGTTGGCGTAGCTCATTCCCCGGCGGAAGGCGATGCGCGGACCGAGGTCGCGGCCTGCCGAGGTACAGCCCAGGAGAAAGATGGCCGGGTCGGTCTCGCCCACCGCGCTGTCGATGACCTCGGTGTAGGCCGCGTTGTTATAGCCCTCGAGGATATCCGACTCGGCGGCGAGGACTTTATCAGCCCCGAGGGCGATGAGGCCCTTGGCGAGATCCTTCGTGCCGCTGCCGCCGAGCAGGAGGGCGATGAGCGAGCCTCCCTTCTCGTCGGCGAGTTTTCTTCCGATGCCGCTGAGTTCGCTGCTCACCAGCGCGAGGCGGTCGTTGTTTCGTTCGGCCAGTATCAATACATCGTTTGACA
>JAPYQX010000244.1:0-2223 GCA_029937135.1 Nitrospinota bacterium | reverse complement strand
GGATCGGTTTCTCCGAATTTAGATGATTTTATCTTCGCGCAGCCGGTCGCCGAGCTTGTCGGCGGCTTCCTCAAGGGAATCGGCTTCGATGAATTCGCACTGGGTGCTCAAGTCGGGCTTGTAGAGGCGGGTGAGTTCGAGGGTGGCCGCGCCCGCGCCGACGGTGGCGGCATCCACCCCGATGTCGCCCGCCGCCCAGATGGGAATTTGCTTGCGCGAGGCCATGAGAATACCTTTCACCGAGGGGAGGCGTGGGGTGTTGAGCTCGTTGCTCGTCGTCAGGAGGCAGGGCGTTGATATCTCGACGACCTCCTCGCCGTCCTCGAGTACGCGCTCGCACCGGAGCGTATCTCCATTCACGTCGATTTTAATGAGTTGGGAGGCGCTGGGGATGTCCAGGGCCTCGGCGAGCGCCAGGGCGGTTGTCCCCTGGCTCCAGTCGCTGCTGATTCGGCCGCAAAGGATGATGTCGAATGCGCCGATTTTCCGGATCGCCCCGGCGAGGATGCGTGCGACGCCGAACGAGTCGGAGCCCTCGAAAGCTGTGTCCTGGAGCAGTACCGCCTCGTCGCACCCCATGGCCATGCACTTTTTGAGCAGGTCTCGGGCGCTGTCCCCCCCGGCGGTGAGGACTGTGATTGTTCCCCCGTGGGCTTCCTTCAGCTTGATCGCTTCCTCGACGGCGTATTCGTCGAAGTTGCTGATGACGGGCGAGACGTTCGACGGTGGAATGACGGCCATGGCTTCCTCGTCCACCTTGAAATCCCTCGGCGGGATGTCGTGGTCAAGGACCTGCTTCACGCAAACGATGATGTCCAATTTTTCCGCTCCCCTCTGCATTTATGGTGAAAATTTCGGGATATATCCGGTTTGGCACTCCTCCCGCTCCCTCGGGCCTCATCGCCTCGGGGGTGGGGCGAAGTATATTTAGTCTCTCGGGAGAGCGGGCGTCAACCGAACGGGGGAAACTTCGCCAAACAAAAGGCTCGGTGGTCCGGATTCCGCGGCTCCGAGTGATTGACAGCCAAGAAAAGCGGGCCATAAAATAAACCGCTGCAACGGGAGGGGCACGGGCGGTTTTTCCGGGAAAACGGCTGGAGCGCCCGGATTTTGGTGATTTTTCGATGCGCTCGCGCGCACCTAAGGAGTGAATATCGATGGCGGACATCACGGAGGACCAAGTTCTCGAGGCGCTGAAAAAGGTGAGGGACCCCGATCTGGGCAAGGATGTTGTCAGCCTCAGGATGATCAAGGACGTTCAGATTTGCGGAGACGCCGTGGCCTTCACGCTGGAGTTGACCACCCCGGCGCATCCCCGGAAGGATCAATTCCTCGACGACTGCCGGATGGCCGTGGGGGTGCTCGACGGGGTGGCGACCGTCAACGTGCGTCTGGAGAGCCACGTCACGGCCCGGCCCGCGGGGCAGGGGAAAATGGATATCGCCGGGGTGAAGAATGTCGTCGCCGTGGCGAGCGGCAAGGGCGGGGTGGGAAAGTCCACCGTCGCGGCGAACATCGCGCTGGCCCTGGTGGACGAGGGCGCGAAGGTCGGGGTGCTCGACGCGGATATCTACGGCCCGAGTCAGCCCCATATGCTCGGGGTGGCGGGCGAGAAACCGATGGCAGATGAGAATAACCGTATCTTCCCCCTCTCGGCGCGGGGGGTGAAGGTGATGTCCATCGGATTCATGCTGGAGGAGGACAGCCCGGTCATCTGGCGCGGGCCGATGGTGATGAAGGCCCTCGTTCAGTTCCTCGGCGAAACCCTGTGGGGAGAGCTGGACTACCTGATCCTCGACCTGCCGCCCGGGACGGGCGACGTGCAGCTCACGATTGTCCAGCAGGTCTCCCTCTCGGGCGCCGTCATCGTCACTACCCCCCAGGACATCGCCCTGCTCGACGCGCGTAAGGGGCTCCAGATGTTCCGCAAAACGGAAGTGCCCATCCTGGGAATCATCGAGAACATGAGCTACTACGAGTGCCCCAGCTGCGGGAACCGGGAGGATATATTCGACACCGGCGGCGGCGAGCGGGCCGCCTCGCGCTACGAGGTGCCCTTCCTGGGCGCGATTCCCCTCGACATCAGGGTCCGCCAAGGCGGCGACAGGGGCGAGCCCGTGGTGGTGAGCGACCCGGACAGCCTGGTGGCGAAAGCCTTCCGCGAGGCGGCGCGCAACATCGCCCTTCAGGTGGCCATCCATAACTCCTCGCTGCCCTTCAGCG
>JAPYQX010000243.1:2469-4701 GCA_029937135.1 Nitrospinota bacterium | reverse complement strand
TACTTATGACGACTTGACTAATCTTTCTGTCAAACAGGATGAGTTGTTGCGTCAATCTCTAAGGTGTGTTGAGTCTGGATTGTTTCGCGCCGCCCATGTTATGGCTTGGGCAGGCTTTATGGATTTCATTGAAGAAAAAATATCAGAAGATAGTCTTGTGAAACTCAAATCTGTAAGACCGAAGTGGAATACGAAATCTGTGGAGGAGTTGCGCGAGTCTACCCCTGAGTTTCAAATTATTGATGTAACTAAAGATTTGGGATTGTGTGTTAAAAGCCAAGTGAAGGCTCTGCATGGTCTTTTGAACAAAAGAAATGAATGTGCACACCCTAACGGTTATTTCCCTAATTTGAATGAAACTCTCGGTTTTGTTTCGGAGATTATTCAACGGATAAAACAAATTCAGCCCAAAAAAGTTTAGTGATTACTGTCAACTCGGTCACTGCCCAAACCATAATCGCCCCTTCGTTACTAAAGAAACTCAACCGTTGATCTCCGCATGCAGAGCCTGTCATTCTGAACGGAGCGTAGCGGAGTGAAGAATCTTGGTGAGTGCCCGAAGATTCTTCGCTGGCGCTCAGAATGACAACCAAGGGCCAGGAATAAAAGCCAGAAACCCAATAACCACCAGCCGCCGTGCCGCCATCAAGAGGGGAGTGAGCGATGTTCTCGACATGGATGCGAAGATTCCGGGAGCTTCCGTTTCCGCTGTTGTATTCCCACATTGCGGCGAAATTCTTTAGCGGGGTCGCGATAGGATTTCTGATCGCGGGCTACGCGGGCGGCGACTGGACCGGGGCGGGCTGGTGGATGATGGCCATTTCGTTTGCTGTTTCGATTCCGAGCACGAAGCGGATTATGTTGGGTTGAGGAAGAGGGCTGGGGTGAGTAATGAGCGGAAAAGATCATGAATCAATCTGACGCACAGGCGCGCGAGGCCCGCTATGGCTGGGTGATGGTGGCGGTGGCCGGAAGCTTCATGCTGATTTCGGTGGGCTCGATGTCCGCGCTCGCGGTTTTCATGAAGCCGCTCACCGCCGAGATGGGGTGGCTCCGGGGGGAGACCTCGTTCGCCTACCTGACCGCCACGATCGTACTGGGCGGGGGAGGCATCCTGATGGGCCATCTCTCGGACCGCTATTCGGCCCGCCCGGTGGTGGCGGCGGGGGCCGTGGTGCTGGGGGCCGCCTTCCTGCTCCTCGCCCGGCAGGGGGGGCTCGGGCAGTTTTACGCCCTCTCGGCGCTGATGGGCCTTGGGATATCTACTTTTCAGGCCCCGCTCCTGGCGAGCGTGGGCAACTGGTTCACCCAGAATAAAGGCCTCGCCATCGGGGCCGCCTCGGCCTTGGGCGGGCTCGGGAACGGGGTTGTTCCCTTCGCCGCCGGTTACCTGATCACCGGGCTCGGCTGGCGCGGGGCATATTCCACACTGGGGATATTCGTGCTGGCGGTGATGGTTCCGCTGGCGCTCTTGATCAAAAGGGCGCCCATGTTGGCGGGGGCCTCCCGGGGCAGTGACCCCCGGGGCGATGAGCTCCAGGGGGACGCCCCCGCTCCCGAGAAGAGTCCGCTTCTCAACCCCTGGCTCGCTACTTTCTGGATCGGCACGGCGGCGGTCTTTTGCTGCGCGGCGATGGCGACCCCGCTCCTTCACGTGGTGTCGCTGGCCCGGGACCGGGGCCTCGGCCACCAGGAGGCGGCGGGGGTTTTGCTCCTCATCTCGATAGGCAGTTTTTTCGGGCGGCTCGCTTACGGGCGGCTCGCCGACATCATCGGGGGGCTCAGGGCCTACATGGTCTCATCGGCGTCGCAGACGCTTCTCGTCTTCTGGTTTGTGCGGATGACCTCGATGGCCGGTTTTTATGCGCTCGGCTTCGTCTTCGGGCTCCTCTACTGCGGCGTGATGATCTGCCTCGTCGTCTGCGTGAGGGAGTTCGTCCCCATCGCGCGGCGGGGGGTCTCGACGGGCGTCGTTTTTTTCTGCGCCTGGCTCGGGATGGGACTCGGCGGCTGGCAGGCGGGTTTCTTTTTCGACGTGACGGGCGACTACACGGTTTCTTTCGCGAATGCGGCGGTGGCCGGGGTGATCAATTTTTTGATTCTTTATTCCCTGAAGTGCCATATCGCGCGGCGCGAGTTTTATCAGTTGAAGGCGGCTGCAGCCTGAGGCTGTGGCCTGAGATTGGAGCTTAAAGCTAGGGCTTGAGATTGGAGTTTGAAACCGGGGCTTGA
>JAPYQX010000243.1:0-2369 GCA_029937135.1 Nitrospinota bacterium | reverse complement strand
TGAGATTGGAGCTTAAAGCTAGGGCTTGAGATTGGAGTTTGAAACCGGGGCTTGAGACTGGTAGCCCGAGACTGTGGTTTGAGATAACGGAGAAGATAAGAAGAATGCCGAAAAGAACTGACATCAAGAAAATCATGGTCATCGGGGCGGGCCCCATCATTATCGGGCAGGCTTGCGAGTTCGACTACTCGGGAACCCAGGCCTGCAAGGCGCTCCGGGAGGAGGGCTACGAGGTCGTCCTCGTGAATTCAAACCCGGCGACGATCATGACGGACCCCGAGACGGCCTCGGCGACCTACATCGAGCCGGTGACGGCCGAGGTGGTCGAGAAGATTCTCGAAAAGGAGCGGCCCGAGGCCCTGCTGCCCACGATGGGCGGCCAGACGGCCCTCAATACGGCGGTCGAGCTGGCCGAAAGCGGGGCGCTTGATCGGCTGGGCGTCGAGCTCATCGGGGCGAAGTTGCCGGCGATCAAGTGCGCCGAGGACCGCGAGCTTTTCAAGAAGGCGATGGGAGAGATCGGGCTCAACGTCCCGAAAAGCCGGACTGTCACCTCGATAGATGAGGGTCGCCGGGCGGCGGCGGTGGTTGGTTTTCCGATGATCCTCCGGCCCGCGTTCACGCTGGGCGGAAGCGGGGGGGCGGTCGCCTGGCGCGAGGCGGAGTTCGAGGGCCTCCTCGCGTGGGCGATCTCGGAGAGCCCAACGAACCAGGTGTTATTGGAGGAGAGCGCGCTGGGCTGGAAGGAGTTCGAACTCGAGGTCATGCGCGATCTGGCCGACAACTGCTCAATCATCTGCTCGATAGAGAATTTCGACCCGATGGGGGTCCACACCGGCGACTCGATCACGGTGGCTCCGGCCCAGACGCTCTCGGACACCGAGTATCAGGCGATGCGCGACGCGGCGGTGGCGATTATCCGCAAAATAGGAGTTGAGTGCGGCGGCTCGAACATCCAGTTCGCGCTTGATCCAAGTGACGGGCGGATGATCGTCATCGAGATGAACCCGAGGGTGTCGCGCAGTTCGGCGCTCGCCAGCAAGGCGACGGGTTTCCCGATAGCGAAGATTGCGGCCAAGCTCGCCGTCGGGCTCACCCTCGACGAGATTCCCAACGACATCACCCGGAAGACGCCGGCCTCCTTCGAGCCCGCGATTGACTACGTGGTTACCAAGTTCCCGCGATTCACCTTCGAGAAGTTTCCCGAGACGCCCGCCGTCCTCGACACCCAGATGAGGTCCGTGGGCGAGGTGATGTCCATTGGGCGCACTTTCCGGGAGTCTCTGATGAAGGCGCTGCGCTCGCTCGAGATCGACCGCTATGGTCTCACGGACCCCGAGCCCGGCGTCTGGGCCGGGATGGGGGAGGGGGAGCGGGAGGCCGCTCTCGAGGAGTCCCTCCGCGTTCCGGGGCCGGACCGGATATGGCAGGTGGCCCGGGCGATCCGGGAGGGCTGGCCGCGCGAGAAAATATACGGGACATCGCGGATCGATCCCTGGTTCCTCGCGCATCTTGAGGAGTTGGTCGCTCTTGAGGTCGAAACACGGGCGCCCGATCTGCTGAAAAACAGGGATCGGATGCGCCTTTTAAAAGAAAACGGATTCTCGGACCGCGAGATCGCCGCCGCTCAGGGAACCAACGAGAGCGCGGTGCGCGAGGCGAGGTGGCGCATGGCGGTACGGCCGGTATTCAAGCAGGTAGACACCTGCGCGGCCGAGTTCGAGGCGCAAACGCCCTATCTCTACTCGACCTACGAGGAGGAGGACGAGGCCCCGCCCACCGATAAGGAGAAGGTGATCATCCTCGGCGGGGGGCCGAACCGCATCGGGCAGGGAATCGAGTTCGATTATTGCTGCGTCCACGGGGTAATGGCGCTGTCCACGGCGGGTTATGAGTCCATCATGGTGAACTGCAACCCCGAGACGGTTAGCACGGACTACGATACGAGCGACCGCCTCTACTTCGAGCCGCTGACGCTTGAGGACACCCTTGAGATCATCTCCCGCGAGCGGCCCAAGGGGGTGATCGTCCAGTTCGGGGGGCAGACCCCGCTCAAGCTTGCTCTTGGACTCCAGGAGGCCGGGGTGCCGATCCTGGGCACCTCGCCCCAGAGCATCGACCTGGCCGAGGACCGCGAGCAATTCAGCCGCCTGATCGAAGAGCTGGGGCTCAACCAGCCGCCCTCGGGGACGGCGACCGACACCTCCGAGGCACTTGAGATCGCCGAGGCGGTGGGCTATCCGGTGATGATGCGGCCGAGCTATGTCCTCGGCGGGCGGGCGATGCAGATCGTCTTCGACGCGGGCGATCTCGAAACCTATATGAGGGAAGCGGTGCGGGCCTCGGCCGAGCGCCCTGTGCTGATCGAC
>JAPYQX010000242.1 GCA_029937135.1 Nitrospinota bacterium | reverse complement strand
ACTCGGGGCCGCTTCCGCCCCACATCTCAAAGGCCGTGGCCGACGGGAGCCTCGTTGCCTGCTCGGTCCTTTCGGGGAACCGTAACTTCGAGGGCCGGGTCCACGCCGAGGTGCGGATGAACTTCCTCGCTTCGCCGCCGCTGGTTGTCGCCTACGCGCTGGCCGGCCACATGGGCGTGAACCTCACCACCGATCCGCTCGGCGAGGACAAGGACGGCAACCCGGTCTACCTCAAGGACATCTGGCCCACCCAGAGCGAGATTCAGGAAGCCGTCCACGAGCACGTTACGGCCGCGCTTTTCAAGAAAACCTACTCCGATGTTTTCAAGGGCGATCTCAGGTGGATGGGCATCCCCACCCCCGAGGGCGATCTCTACTCCTGGGATAAAATGTCCACCTATGTGCAAAAGCCGCCCTATTTCGACGGAATGAAGGCCGAGCCCGACCCCATCGAGGATATCCGGGGCGCGCGCTGCCTCGCCCATCTGGGCGACAGCACCACGACCGACCACATCTCGCCGGCGGGCTCGATTCCCAGGGACGGCCCGGCGGGGCGCTACCTCGTGATGAACGATGTCATCGTCAAGGACTTCAACAGCTTCGGCTCGCGCCGGGGAAACCACGAGGTCATGATGCGCGGCACCTTCGCCAACGTGCGCCTGCGCAACAAGATCGCCCCCGGCACCGAGGGCGGCTGGTCCACCCATTACCCCTCGGGAGATGTGATGAGCATGTTCGACACCGCCGAAAAGTACAGGAAAGAGGGGGTGCCCACGGTTGTTCTGGGCGGCAAGGAGTACGGTACGGGCTCATCGCGCGACTGGGCCGCCAAGGGCTCGAATCTCCTCGGCGTCAAGGCGGTGATCACCGAGAGCTTCGAACGCATCCACCGCTCGAATCTGATCGGCATGGGCGTGCTCCCGCTTCAATTCAAGCCGGGTGAGAGCGCCGAGAACCTTGGCCTGACGGGCCGGGAGGTATACGACATCGAGGGGCTCGATAACGGCGAGGCCAAGGAGATGAAGGTCACCGCCACCCCCGACGACGGCGGCGCGCCCATCACCTTTACCGCCGTTTCGAGAATCGACACCCCGAACGAGGTGCTTTACTACCAGAACGGCGGCATCCTCCACTACGTCCTGCGCAAACTGCTCAAGGGTTAGGGCGCCATTTTAAAAAAAAGCTGAAGGAAGCAGAGCCGGGGGGAGAGATTTAATGGCTCGGATGGTACCGATGGCCCCCAAAGGCGCCCTGTGCGCGGCGCTTGCCCTTTTTCTTTGGGCGGGGCCTGCGCTGGCCGAGGTTGTGATCGTGGGTGCCGAGAAAAAAGGCGACTTCGCCGAGGTCCGCTTCACCTACCGGAACGACACCGACACAATCTATTCATCGGTCGTTATCGAATGCTTCGCCCCCAAGGCCCTCCGGCGCACCCACCGGGGGGTCCGCTACCTCCATAACCCTCGCTCCGGCGGCGTCGGGGCGGGCTTCACCGCCTCCGCTTCGGTGCGCGTCCCTCTCATGGGCGCGGAGCCCGAAGAGGTCAAATGCACCGAAGGCGGAATGCCGCTGGTCCACTGATCGCCGCCGGGGTGTTTCCGGGATTGAATCAGGTTCACCGCTTTAGACGGTTTAGATTGACTCCCGTCTGGGCGCACTGGAAGCCCTCGCTCCAGCGCTTTCCTCCCGCGCTATAGAGAAGGATGTAGCCCCGCCGCTTCGCGTCCGGGTATTTCTTCCGGAGCTCTTCAAGCTTTTTCCGGTAGGCTTCCTCCCGGCGGTGCCCGCAATCGCCGGGACGGTCGAATTTCCCGTCCAGCTTCGCCCACTTGTCTTTTGTGGCGGTCATGAGATTCACCCTGGAGGAGTGGGACCAGAGCACCCATTGAATAGGGATTTTTTTTGATTCGCATTTGGCCGAGGCGGGTTTTTCGTCCAGTGATTTCACCGCGACATGCACCGACCGGGACCTTCCGGGCGCGAGGGGGCCCTTGATCAGGATTTTCCCCTTGCTCAACTCCCGGCCGCTGGTTCCAAGGGTGGTGCACCTGATTTCGATGGATGTTTCGTTTTATTCGGTTTCGTTCCGGTAGGTGGCGTCAATGATCACCCGATCCCCGGTCGAGAAGATTCTATCGACGGTTACGGCGGCGATCGCCGGACACGGCAATAAAACAAGGGCGGCAAGAAGTAAGGTTCTCATCGAAGCCTCTTTCGGTTCGCCTTGGCGCCGGGGATAACTAGTTTTTCGGACCAATCATCTTTTCGGGCCGGACAGCCTTGTCGAACTCCTCTCCGCTCAAAAGGCCCAGTTCAATGGCCGCCTCGCGCAGGGTGCCGCCCTCGCTGTGGGCCTTCTTCGCCACCTTGGCGGCGTTGTCGTAGCCGATGACCGGGTTGAGGGCGGTCACGAGCATGAGAGAGCGATTGAGGAATTCTTCGATGACGGGGCGGTTGGGCTCGATGCCGGCCACGCAATGCTCATCGAAGGAGGCGCAAGCGTCGGCGAGCAGGCGGATAGAGTTGAGCAGATTGAAAATCATCACGGGCTTGAAGACGTTCAGCTCGAAATTGCCCGAAGCGCCGCCCACGCCCACGGCCACGTCGTTGCCGATCACCTGGGCGCAGACCATGGTCATGGCCTCGCACTGGGTGGGGTTCACCTTGCCGGGCATGATCGAGCTTCCGGGCTCGTTCGCGGGGATGATGAGCTCGCCGATTCCGCTGCGCGGGCCCGAGGCCAGCCAGCGGATATCGTTGGCGATTTTCATCAGGGACCCGGCCAGGGTCCTGATCGCGCCGCTGGCGAAGACGACGGCGTCGTGCGCCGCGAGGGCCTCGAATTTGTTCGGCGCCGAGCAAAAGGAGAGGCCGGTGAGCTCGGCGATTTTAGCCGCGCCCCTTTCGGCGAATTCGGGGTGGGTGTTCAGCCCGGTGCCCACGGCGGTGCCGCCGAGGGCGAGTTCAAAGAGGCCGTCCAGGGTGCCGCGCACGCGCGCGATGCCGTTTTCGAGTTGCTGGGCGTAGCCCGAGAATTCCTGGCCCAGGGTGAGGGGTACGGCGTCCATGAGATGGGTGCGCCCGATCTTGATGATGTCGTTGAAAGCAGCGGATTTCCCGGCGAGGGTTTTCTGGAGGCGGCTGACCTCGGGGATGAGGCGGGAGTTGATCTGCTCGGCGGCGGCGATGTGCATCGCCGTGGGGAATGTGTCGTTCGATGATTGGGCCTTATTAACGTCGTCGTTGGGGTGAATCGGGTCCGTCGAGCCGAGCACGCCGCCGGCCAACTCGATAGCGCGGTTGGAGATGACCTCGTTCGCGTTCATGTTGGTCTGGGTGCCGCTGCCGGTTTGCCAGACGACGAGGGGGAAGTGCTCGTCGAGTTTGCCCTCGATCACCTCGTCGGCGGCGCGGACGATAAGATCGGCTTTCTCCCCGGAGAGGGCGCCGAGCTCGCGGTTGGTGAGCGCGGCGGCTTTTTTGAGGATACCCAGGGCGCGGATCATCTCCCGCGGGAAGCGATCACCCCCGATCCTGAAATTCATCAGGGAGCGGGCCGTCTGCGCCCCGTAGTATCTGTCGCCGGGGACCTCGATTTCGCCCATCGAGTCTGTTTCTATTCGGTTCCCCATGAAATCGCGCTCCTTTGCCCGAGTCATTGAAGATTCCGGGCGCTACGTTAAGCAACTTTCGGGCTCACCGCCTTACCCCCGGGATATTACCACTCCAGGACGATTCTTCCGATGGGGTCGCCGGCCCGGAGCCGGTCGATAGCCTCGTTGGCCTCGGGCATCGGGGCGATTTCGGAGATGACGGGTTTCACCTTGCCGTCGTTGACGAGGCTGGCGGCGTCGCGGACATCCTGGACGGTGTGATTGTGCGAGGCGATGATCTGGACCCACTTGTAGACGAGCTGGGCCGGGTCTATCGAAAACGCCTGGCCGTAGTGGTAGCCCAGGATGACCATCCGCCCGCCGGGGGCGAGAAGGTCCAGGCATTGCTGGAGCACCGCCGGTACGGCCGCGCCGCCGACGATTTCGAGGGCTACCTCGGCGCCGACCCCGTCGGTCATCTCCATGACGGCTTTTACCGGGTCCTCGCCGGCGGCGTTGATGGTCTCCGAGGCCCCGAGTTCCCTTGCCTTTTCGAGTTTTTCGGGCTGAACGTCCACCCCGATCACCCTAGCGCCCATATGGCAAAGAAGCTGCAGGGCATGAAGGCCCAGGCCGCCGAGACCGAAGATCACCGCTGTCTCGCCGAGTGCGACGCGGGCCATGCGGATAGCGTGGAGGGGTGAGGCGAGTGTTCCGCCAATGAGGGAAGCTCCGGTCAGATCGACGTTGGGACCAATCTTGACGAGATTCCGCTCGGGGGCGACGACAAGCTGGCCGAAGCCCCCGTTCATCTCGATACCCATTCGGCCGGGGGTGTTCAGGCACATTTCCTCGTGACCGTTCCGGCACATTCGGCACCGGCCGCAGGTTTTCTTCGAGACGACCACCACCCTGTCGCCGGGCCGGACGGAATCCACGTCCGGGCCTGTTTCGAGGACCACGCCCGCGTTCTCGTGGCCGAGCATGAGGGGGGTCGGGGCGGTTTTGACCAGCCCCGCCATGACCTTCAAATCGGTGGCGCAAAGCCCGTTCGTCTTCGACTCCACCAACACCTCGCCGGGACCGGGCCTGGGGTCGTCGAACTCCTCGAGAG
>JAPYQX010000241.1 GCA_029937135.1 Nitrospinota bacterium | reverse complement strand
GGTTGGGGCTAATGTCGCGGCTGTTGCCCAGGCAGCGACCCAGGGCGCGGTTCAGGGTGCGCAGGCCGCTGGCGTCGATGTAGTGGCTGTTGCCCAGGCGGCTTCCTCGGGAGCGGTTCAGGGCGCGCAAGCGGCGGGCGTCAATGTGGCTGCGATTGTTCAGGCGTCGTCCGCCGGCGCTGTCCAGGGCGCGCAGGCCGCGGATGTCAGCGTTGCGGCGCTGGTTACGGGGCATGCGACACTCGGCGCCGAGTTCCGTTTGTATGACGATAAAATCAGTTCGACCGATCAGGCCGACCGCAATACGAACAATATCAGCGCCGATGTGGATCTGACCTGGAACGCGCGGCCTGGCACCAAATTAAACGGAACCTTCAAAACGACTATTGAAAACTCATCGACTCCGGGTCAATTTGGTTTCAGGAAAGTGGATACCTCGGCTACATTGACGCAAGGCCTTGCGTTTATCTCCAAGAATCTTGAGTTTACGCTGAACCCTTCCTATACTAAGAGCATTTTCATCAGGGCCAGCCGCATAGATAGTCTCATTACATGGAAAGCAGGCTTTAAGTACACCGCCGATTCGAAAAGGTATCCCTGGTTCGCTTCATTCGATTTCAAGGATGAAAGAAAGACCACGAACGAAAATAAAAGCAGTGTTGAGTACCATGACAATACCTACGAATTTAAAGTGGGGATGCAGTACTAGATCCAGATAGAATAGAAACCAATATTAGTCGGGCGGGGTTTTTGCCCCGTCCGGGTTTTTTTTGTGTGAATCCGGCCGCGCTATCCGGCCAGCGATTCGGTGCGCCAGCGTAAAGTGATTTTTGCAGTGTTGTAAGTTTCGGTCAGGGGATTGCGGGCGAGGACTGGAAAACCAGTGCGTATCCCTTTTCTGTCATGCAGTTGTTGAAAAAATCCAATATTACCGCTGACCGGGGAGGAAGGCGGTATTCAGTGATGATTCGGTTGCCATCCGGAATTCTGCGTCTCTCGGGTATGGTCCTCAGACTACTTCGCGCCCTTGTATAGGAGCGCCGGGCTGTCTCCTCGCACTGCATCGTATCGTGAAAAATCTGTCCCCGGGTTGCACCGGATTTAACCCATCGATGAGGACATCCCGTCAGGGCCGTGGAGAATGCGATGAGAAAAACCAGACGAATGAACATAGAGACCGGCATCCTTTGATTGCACCTTTTGGCGGCAATCCGGAACGGAATGGAAAGCCCGTGAGGGGGATGAGCGCCCGCCTATCCATACCCATTGTATTTTAAACGGGGCGGTCCGGGCCAATGTTCTGAAATTAGCGGATACCCATCCCCGGGCCGGTGGGCAGTGCGAAGCGCTGCCCCGAGGGTAGGGAAGACCGGCCAGGCTCCGCCAATGGGCCTGCCGGGCGTAGGGCCCTCTCTGGAGGTGTTCCCCATTGTCTTCGGGTGTGGCAGGATAAAGACTAAATAATCCTACAAATCATCGACAAGCACTGGCCAGGAGCCGTCCCGTTTGCCAGGCGCGGGCGTTCCCCGGCGGGAGGTGGGATAAACCCCGATGATCAAATTCAATAGGGAGGTTCGCCGGCATGGTTGATTTCAGGCTCTCCGGGGAGCAGGTGGCCCTCCGCCAGCTTGCCCGTGATTTTGTGAACAACGAGGCTAAGCCCATTGTCGCCGGCCTCGACAAAAACCCCAATCCCGAGGATTGCGTCAGCGACGTACTCCTGAAGCGGTGCTCGGAGCTGGGTTTTCGCACCCTCTCGCTGCCCGAGAAATACGGCGGCGGCGGTATCGAGGATACCGTCACCATCGGAATCGTCTGCGAGGAGCTCGGCGTGGCCGACCTTTCGCTGGCCAGCATCCCCGTCAACGGCCGGAAGCTGCTCCACATGCTCAACCCCGATGTAGCGAGCGAGGAGGTCCGCGAAAAATGGATGAATGAATATTGCGACGACCCTGGTTTCATGGTGTCGATCGCCATGACCGAGCCCGACGCGGGCGGCGACAATATCCTGCCCTACGACGCGCCGGGCGCGGGAGTGCGCACCACCGCCGTCCGGGAGGGCAATGAGTATGTCATCAACGGGCGCAAGCAGTTCATCGCCCATGCCGGGACCGCCCGCCTCTATGTCGTATTCACCCGGACCGATCCGAACAAGGGCATGTCGGACGGGTGCACAAGCTTTCTGATCCCCAAGGGACACCCCGGCATGAGCTTTGGCCGGGTTCACGACAAAATGGGCTTCAGGCTCCTGCGCAACCAGGAGATTATTTTCGAGAATTGCCGGGTGCCCGCGGAGTGGATGCTCGGGCCGGAAAACCAGGGCCTTGTTTCCATGCGGGCGGGGCTAAGGAGCGACGGCATTCTGAACGCCGCCCGTTGTCTCGGCGTGGCGCGGCGAGCCTTCGAGGAAATTGTCGATTGGTGCAAGAACCGTGTCCAGGGCGGAAAGCCCATCATCGAACATCAGGCCATCGCCTGCGAGCTCGCCGATATGCACGTCAAGATCGAGGCGATGCGGGCGCTTGTATGGAGTGTGGCCTGGTCGGTCGATAACGAGCCTCCCGATCCGAAAGCCGTTCCCGGCGTGATGACCTTCTGCACCGAGAACACCTTCGAGATCGCTCACAAGGCGGCCGAGTTGGCTGGCGGGGTTGGCGTGATGAAGGACGCCCCTTTCGAAAAGCTCCTGCGGGATGCCTTCTGCATCAAGCATCTTGACGGCGGAAACTATCTCAAGCGCTTTAAGGTAGCGGCAGCACTATAGTGCTGCCGCTGTTGTGCGCTATAGCGCTGGCCGGAGGCTCTAGCGCGGACGCTGGCCGCTCGTAACCGCAGGCCCGGTGCCTGCTCCACTCGCGGCGCCCGATCAAAGCTGGAAATGAAACGGGAAACGAAGCTGGTAAAGAAGAAAGAAACGAAACGGGAAGTGAGACCAGAAATGAATCCGAAACGGAGGCTCTCGCGATGAAATGTCAGAATAATTACTGGCCCTGGTTTTCGGAAGACGAGTACAAGAGCCGGTACGCCCGAATCCGGGCCGGAATGGCCGAAAAAGGGCTCGATGCCCTGATCGTGTATGGAATCGGCGGCTACCTGGGGAACGAGCCCGCCCAGCCCAACGTCGTCTATATCACGAGCTTCGCCGCGATGGTCCAGACCTATGTGGTGTTTCCCATCGAGGGCGACCCGACGGTTTTCGTCACATGGGGTAATCATCTCACCAATGCAAAACGAATGACCCCGCTTGCGGATGTCCGCGCCGGTGGAATGGCCCAGACCCCGCTCCGGGTGGCCGACCGCCTGGCCGAAGTGGGGGTAGAGGGAAAGAAGGTCGGTATCGTCGGCGCTATGCACTGGGCCAACATCAATCTCCCCTACGATCACCATATGGCCATTACCGGGGCGCTCCCGAAGACCGAGTTCGAGTACGTTACGGAGTGGTTCGAGGATTTGCGCCTAATCAAAAGTGATGAAGAAATGGAATACGTCCGCCGCGGGGTGGCCATGACCGACGCCGTTTACGATGTTCTGGTGCGGGCGACGCGGCCCGGCGCCCGGCCCTGCGATCTTCATAACCTCGTGATGCAGACGGCTCAGGGCATGGACGGGAAGATTCCTTTTGGCCATGTCGGCCGGACCCCGATGAGCGCTCCGGAGATGTCCTACGCCCACGAGTTCGCCCTGACCACCCCGATTGAAATGGGCGATGTCATCATGACCGAGATCGCCGTGGGCTACGGCGGCTATTTCGGAAAAATATGGGGGACCTATTTCATGGGGGACCCGACGCCCGAGTACGAAAAAATGTTCCTGCTCGGCCAAAAAAGCTACCGGGAGCTTCACGCCGCCATAAAGCCGGGGTTGACCGGCGGCGATATCGCCCATTGGTGCGTGGATACGATCGCGGCGGGCGGGTACAAGCCCAAGTCCAGCGTTTTCGGCTGGTCGAATTACAATTCCAAGCCCGATATCCGGACGGTGGACGGCCAGGTCTCGGGGGCCGATTTTGTTTTCGAGAAAAATCAGTGCATGAATGTCATCGGATGGCCCGTTACCGAGGACGAAAAAAGCGGCATCTGGATCGGCGACACCTCGGTTATCACCGATGATGGCATCGAAAATCTTCAGCAATATCCATTGGATGAAATTCATGTCGTGAGCTGATTCGCGGCAGATTCGTTTTGTGAGGCGTCCGGTGGACGTATTTCCATCAATGCATATTTTATGCGGTGAGGCGGGAGGGGTCTGATCATGGTTGATTTCAATTTTACCGAAGAGCAATTGTCGCTTAAAAAAATGGCTTATGATTTCGCGGTGAACGACATCAAGCCCGTCGCCATCGAGATGGACAAAATTTCCGACCCCAGGGAGATGCACGAAAAATTTCCCTGGCACCTGATCGAAAAAGGCTCGGAGCTGGGGCTCCGGACGGCGGCGCTGCCCGAGGAATACGGCGGCGCGGGAATCGGCATCCTGACGCACCTTCTGATGCTGGAGGAGCTATGTCAGGGCGATTCGGGCTTTGCCACCCATTTTCACCAGGCCTGGAAGATGGCGAAGCTCCTCGTTGAGCAATGCACTCCCGAGCAGCGAGATTATTTCCTTCCAAAATTCACCGACGATCCCAGGGCGCTTCTCGCGGTGGGAATTACCGAACCCGACGCCGGGTGCGACAACCTGATGCCCTACGATGAGCCCGACGGCGGGATGCGCACCTCGGCGG
>JAPYQX010000240.1 GCA_029937135.1 Nitrospinota bacterium | reverse complement strand
TCAGCCGCTTGTAGGAGTCGATAATGAAATTGTTGACCTGCCGGCCCAGGGCGACTCCCCCGGCAGCGCTTCGGGCGGGTTCGAGGAAGACGGTTTCGAGGAGGAACCTAATTTTCTCCTTTCATTTGAACCGGAATTTCCCGGGTGGCCACCCGGGTAGCGGAATTTCAGCACAATCGCCCTCAGGTAAAGACCAGGATTCGCCTCGCGCCAGAATACACGCCCCACCAATTCGCAGTGGGACCGGTCAGAAAGCGCCTTAAGCCCAGCAAATTCCACATGCCCAATTTTCCCGGAGCACCCGGCTTAATACCCGGATTCCCTTGCTGGATTCATGGTTTTCACACCATTCGCTCCGGCATGATTTATAACCCAACGGGTAAATCCTTCCCCTCACCGGTGATGGAAAAATCCGGTGGGCGAAGCTAAAATCAAACATCTCTGGCTCGACCCGCCACGCGAGCGCAAGTTGGCGAACGGGATGACCTGTGGTGCGCTGTTTCTTCCAGTGAGATGACCCGGGTTAGACCCGGATATCCGCCACCGAGGTGAACTTCATGCCTGAACCTTTCAAAAATTCATTTAATAAGAAGATTATCAACGGCATGGGTGAACATTTCGCCAAATCCTGGCCCAAGTTTGATCGCGCGGCCTTTATCACAACGGCCGTGAAAAACCTGGATGCGTTGGAACTCAAAGAACGCTCGGCTCAGATAACCGCCGCGATGGCCACATTCCTGCCGGACGATTTTGAAAAGGCGGCGGCAATAATGCTAGCGAGCCTCACACCAGATGATGGAGGCGATGCCGTCAGTGCGGAAGTGAATCAGCGGGGTATTACGGGATGGGCCGTCATGCCCATGACCCATTATGTCGGTCTATACGGTCTCGGGTGTTTCGATCTTTCCATGACGCTGCTTAAAGAGATGACCAAACTATTCAGTTCGGAGTTCGGCATTCGTTATTTCTTGCTCGAAAAACCGGAGCGTACGTTATCCGTACTCAAAACATGGACCCGCGATCCAAGCCATCACGTCCGGCGGTTGGTTTCGGAAGGCATGCGCCCTCGCCTCCCCTGGGCCATGAGACTGCCCGCCTTGATCGAAAACCCCACGCCACTCCTTCCGCTTCTTGAAGTACTCAAGGATGACGAAGAGGAGTATGTCCGCCGCTCCGTTGCGAATAATCTCAACGATATCGCCAAGGATCATCCGGATGTGGTTGCGCGGATAGCTGCGCGATGGTTGAAGGGGGCCGGCAAGGATCGAAAAAAGTTAGTCCGACATGCCTGCCGCACACTGATCAAACAGGGGCACCAGAGGAAGTTAAAAGCCCTAGGCTATGGCCCGCCCCGCATTGAACTGAATAAGTTGAAAATTTTAACCCCCCGCGTGAATTTCGGTGACGTTCTCGAGTTTGAGTTGAGCCTGACTTCGACCTCCAACCACGCCCAACCTTTGATCATCGACTATGCCATTCATCATCGAAAAGCCAACGGTGGTTCGGTTCCAAAGGTTTTCAAATGGACGACGGCGACGCTTGAGCCACTTCCAACACTTATGAAAAAACGGAAACATGCGTTCAGAAAAATCACGACGAGGGTCTATTGTCCTGGCACGCATGGATTGGAGATATTCGTCAACGGCATTTCCCTCGGTTGCAAGGATTTCGAGCTAATAATGTGAATTAAAAAGACCCGCTAAAATTCCGCCGGATAAAGTTTGTAATCTCGGGGATATTCTCGAATACGCCTGATCCCCCTTCACCTGAAGAGGTTTTCCATGACAGAGACCGCCGGCTCCATGAAATTAATCCTGCTCGGGGTGGGAGCCCCGCCGCCGACTCCAGAGAAGTGCGGGCCGGCCAACGCGATTGTTTCGGGCGGAAAACTCTACCTCGTAGACGCCGCCCGGCACGCCGCCACGCAAATCGTCAAGGCGGGTTTTTCAATCGGGGGGGTGGACCATTTATTTTTCACCCACTTTCACTCGGATCACTACTCGGGCTTTGGCGAATTTTTCATCTCTCGCTGGATCATGGGAGGAAAGACGCCCCTGCGAGTGTTCGGACCCTCGCCTGTCGAGGAAATCGTGAAGAGGATGCTGCACTACTATGAGTACGACATCGATCTCCGGGCAAACGAGGGGAAATCCCGCGACGGCGCCGAAATCGACGTAACCGTACTTTCGCCGGGGGACTCCCTGGAGGTGGACGGCATCCGAATCGGCGTGGAAAAGGGAACACGCCACGGAAACGTGCCCGATATCCTCTCTTACCGGTTCGAGGCGGGAGGCCGAAAAATCGTCATCGCAAGCGACGGCAGCCCCACGGAGAAGCTGGTTCCTTTTGCGAAAAACGCGGACATTCTGGTGATGCACCCTTGTCTCCCCGAATTCATCAACGAAAACTACGGCGGTTTCAGGGAGACGGCGAAAATCGTCGCCGCCCATCACGCCTCGGCCGAGGAGATCGGACAGACGGCCACCCGGGCGGAAGTGGGCAAACTCGTTTTCTCTCATGTCGTACCGCCTCTGGCCCCGAACGAAAAAGTGATGGAAGCGCTCTCGCGGCATTTCGGCGGAACCATCGTCGCGGGCGAGGACCTGATGATTTTGTAGCCTGAATCCCTGTCCCCATATGCGCCCCTCTCGCCCAAACTCCCCGATCGATGTATATTTCGCCCAATGACCCAATTATTTTCTTCAATCGGCCTGGCGGAGATTCTCGCGCTGGGCTCCTCGCTTACCTATTCGTTCACTTTTATTTTCCTGCGCCAGGGGCTTCGTAGCGGCTCCCCTCTTGCGGGTGTTTTGATCATGGACGGCATCGTGGGCAGCCTTGCCCTGATCGCCGCCGCTACCTACGGCTCCCTTCAGACCTCCTCGCTGATCCCCCTCCTTTGGTTCGCGGCGGCTGGGTGCATTGGGCAAGGGCTGGGACAGATGGCCTCATTCACCGGGATCCAGCGGATGGGCGTGAGCCGCGCCGCGCCAATTCAGGGTTCTTCCCCGATATGGTCTATTTTTCTCGCGGTGATCTTCCTGGGCGAGAGTCCCGGGCTCTGGGTATGGATAGGTGCGGGTATCATCGTCGTCGGAATCGGTTGGCTCTCCCAGCCCGAAAAAGGCCAGGGCGGAAGCGCATGGCAGTGGTTTCAGGGCGCGTTAATTTTTCCTTTTTCGGCGTCGATTTTGTTCGCCATCATGCCAGTGCTGGCGAAAATGGGTTTCGCCATTCAAAGCACGCCCTTGGTGGCGATAGGCGCCGCGTTTGGTTCCGCGACTATCTTCCTCCTCGGCTTCCGGTTCGGCGCCGGGCTGGGCGGTGAGATCCAGGCCGACCGGCGTTCTCTCATGTGGTTTTCAATGGCGGGCCTGAGCACTACGGCCGCCGCAGGCCTTTTTTGGACCGGGCTAACAATGGGAGACGTATCCATCCTGATGCCCCTGAGCCGGCTCGGGCCGCTCTGGGCGGTCCTCTGGAGCTATTTATTCCTGGGACACATCGAGCGGGTCACCCCGCGAATTGTTTTTTCGGCCCTTCTGATTGTTTCGGGAGGAGGATTGATCATGGTGTTTAAATAGCCGGGCTATCGCATGGCCGCACTATCGCAAAAAACCGCGGACAGCTTCGTGCGGCGGGCACGGCGATTCGGCTGTGGCGGATCGGCGGAATTAATTGGCGGGATGGATCAAAATCAAAGCGACAGGGCGTATTCGTAGGAGACTTTCTCGAAGCAATCAAGATTGGAGACAGGGCTGTAATTAAAAATACGGACATTTTTTCCTTTAAGCTGCTCGGCTCCGTACGTGAGCATTTTTCGCATTTTGGGAAACCCGGATTGCTCGTGGTTGCGCGAGTGAAAATCCTTGCCGAAAAAATGAGTGTTCCCCTTTTCGTGGCGCAGATCGAGACCAAGATAAAAGATTTCATTGAACCCCATATAAATTCCTCCCCCCTTTCAAGAGCTTTTGAGATCCAGGGCAACCTGCTTAACCGGTTGACTTGATATTTGTTGAATTCCAGGTGACTAAAATCGAAGAATTATTGCGCATCTTCCGGCCGATCTCAGGTTTTCGTTAAAAAACAACTCGTTAGTATTGTGACGCATAGGGAATTTTGTTGGATTTTGATAAAGGAGTGTAATTTTACGGAATTTTGGGGAGGACTATGACCGCACGGGAATCTTTTTCATATGAGGAAATATCGGGAAGAAAACATATTCGATATTTCCGGCGCGGACGGGAGAGAAAACTACATACCCAGATAATACTTTTTCACCAGTTCATGGCCGGTCAACTCCTCGATGTCTTTCCCTTCGAACGCGATCTTCCCGTGGACAATGATGTAGCCCCGGTCGGCGATCTTCACCGCCTGGTTGAAGTTCTGCTCGGCCATGAGGACGGTGAGGTTGTATTTCTCCTTGAGCTCCTTGATCTTCATAATCACGCGATTGACTAAAATGGGGGCGAGGCCGACGGAGGGCTCGTCAACGAGAAGAATTCGCGGCGCGGACATCAGGGCGCGGGCCACGGCCAGCATCTGCTGCTCGCCGCCGCTCATGCTTCCGGCGAGCTGGCTCTTGCGCTCCTCAAGGACCGGAAAGGCCTCGAAGCAGAATCCGAAATTGCGGTCGATGTGCTTTCGCGCCTCGGGCCGGTAGGCGCCGAGGAGGAGATTCTCCTCGACGGTGAGCATGGGAAAGAGCCGGCGGCCCTCGGGGACGAGGGAGACCC
>JAPYQX010000239.1:2485-4768 GCA_029937135.1 Nitrospinota bacterium | reverse complement strand
CCCTTTCCCTCGATGGATTCCATCTCGGCGACGATGGTATTGGCGTAGCCCTGGGGCGGGTGCTCGGGCTTGTCGATGATGCGCTCGCCGGGGGCGTCGCTCTGATCCGCCGGGGTGGTGGGTTTTTCCATGAGATATGCTCCTTATAGTTGTAAAAAGGCTCTGGTTGTATAAAAGCCCGGGCGGGAACTCCGCCGCTGGATTAATGCAATGGGGCGTATCTTACATGAGGAGAGCGCTCCATCGCGTAAAGCTACGGTAAAGGCCCCGGTGAGTCAGGAAGGGTGGGATTTTTTTTCAGGCCCCGGATTTAAGTATTAACCACTTGACCCCGAGGCTAAAATTGCCGATATGTAATTGAGTAGGCTGGTTTTTCATGGAAACGGAGCAAGACCTTGAAGATTCAGACGATACCGAATAGGAAGTTTCAGAGGAGGAACACGGGCGTGATTGGTGCGCCCGGACAGCCGCTGGCGCCTTAGGAGCCGAAAAGAGTGTTTTGCCCGCAGGTCTCTTTTAAGGCCGGGCGGGACTCATTAAAAAAATTAGTTCCTGAGGAGTTATCGTCATGCCAGCGAAGAAAACCACGAAATCCAAATCCGCCCCCCGAAGTTCTTCAAAATCCAGCGCGTCCAAATCCAAAAATAAAATTAAAATTTTCGACACCACCCTCCGTGACGGCGAGCAGTCGCCGGGCTGCGCGATGGACCGGTTCCAGAAGGTTCAGCTCGGGCTGCAACTTGAAAAGCTGGGGGTGGACATCATCGAGGCCGGTTTTCCAATCGCATCGAACGATGAGTTCGAAGCGGTGCGCGATGTCGCCAAGGCCGTGAAAAAATCCATCGTCGCCGGGCTCTCGCGCTCGGCGCGGGGAGACATCGACCGCTGCTGGGAGGCGGTGCGCCACGCCAAGAAGCCGCGCATCCATACCTTCATCGCCACGAGCGACATTCACCTCAAGTACAAACTCAAGATGAACCGGGCCGAGCTTTTGAAGGAAGTGGCCGCCTCGGTCCGCCACGCGCGGAAACTGTGCAAGGACGTGGAGTGGAGCGCCGAGGACGCCACCCGGTCGGATTGGGACTTTCTCGTCGAGTCGGTGAAGATCGCCATCGCCGAGGGCGCCACGACGATCAACCTGCCCGACACGGTGGGCTACACCATCCCGACTGAGTTTCGTCAGTTCTGGGAGCATATTTTCGAGAAAATCCCCGCCTACGAGGGGGTGGTCTTCAGCGCCCACTGCCACAACGACCTGGGTCTCGCCATCGCCAACAGCATCGTCGCCGTCGAGTGCGGGGTGCGGCAGGTTGAGTGCACGGTCAACGGCATCGGCGAGCGGGCAGGCAACGCTTCGCTCGAGGAGTTTGTCATGGCCCTTCATACGCGCCGCGACATCCTCGATTTCAAATCGGGCATCAAGACCAAGGAGATTTATCCGACGAGCCGCCTGCTCACCTCGATGACCGGCGTGCCCGTCCAGCAAAATAAGGCCATCGTCGGCAAAAACGCCTTCGCCCATGAGGCGGGCATCCACCAGCACGGCGTCATCTCGAAGGCCATCACCTATGAGATCATGACGCCCCAGTCGGTGGGCCGTCCCTCCAATACGCTCGTGCTCGGGAAGCACTCGGGCCGCGCCGGGCTGCGCCAGCGCTACGGGCAGCTCGGCTTCAAGATGAACCGCGAGGAGATATCTGCCATCTATTTGCGCTTCATCGATCTCGCCGACCGGAAAAAAGAGATTTACGACGAGGACCTCATCGCCCTGCTGCAGGAGAATCGCGCCGGGGCGGGCGAGATATACTACGAACTCGATGCGCTTCAGGTGACGAGTTCGACCGGCTCGCAGCCGGGCTCGATGGCCACCGTCCACCTCCGGGAGGGGGAGGAGGTCCACACCAGGGTGGGCAAGGGAAACGGCCCGGTGGATGCCGTTCTCGACGCCATTAACCTCATCGTCGGGAACCGGAGCCGCCTCGCCGATTTTTCGGTCAATTCCGTTACCCAGGGGCGCGATGCCCTGGCCGAGGTGAACCTTCTTGTCGAGTTCGAGGACGGCTCCCAGATGGCGGGCCACTCGACGAGCCCCGATACCGTCGAGGCCGCGGCCAAGGCCTTCGTCGCCGCCGTCAACAAATACAAGCTGACGCAGGAGATGAGGAAAAAAGCGCCGAAACCCCGGAAGGGAAAAAAGCCTCCCGCGAAATTGCGCGGCGTATGAATTAAATTTCGGGCGGAATAGAATCACTAGCGGGGCCCCTGACCGGGCCCCGTTTTTTT
>JAPYQX010000239.1:0-2385 GCA_029937135.1 Nitrospinota bacterium | reverse complement strand
AATTTCGGGCGGAATAGAATCACTAGCGGGGCCCCTGACCGGGCCCCGTTTTTTTATGCTGTCCGGCAAGGGTATGCCACCCTTCAAGGGTATGCCGCCCTTCAAGGGTATGCCGCCCTTCAAGGGTATGCCGCCCTTCAAGGGTATGCCGCCCTGCAAGGGTATGCCGCCCTGCAAGGGTATGCCGCCCTACAAGGGTGCTGTTTTTCGCGCGATCAATACCTTGGTTGATCATCATCAGGAAGCATGTCCGGACTAACTACTCCCCTTCTGGAAGGCGATCCGACCGCCGGGGGGCTCCACCACAAGATGAAGCGCTTCGGCCACCCGGCCCGTGAGATTCCACAACCCGCAGAGAATGGTGAGTGAGACGAATTGCTCGGTGCTGAAGTGGCGTTTCATCTCCTCGAAGGCGAGGTCGTTTTCCTTCGCCGTCAGATTCGTCACCTCCTCCGCCCAGGTAATGGCGGCTTTTTCCTTGACGTTGAAGAGAGCGCTGTCTTTCCAACCATTCCCATCCAAAAGATTGATTTGATCCTGCGTGAGGCCCTGAGCTCGACCGAGCTCGACGTTGTGCCCCAGTCAGTTGTTGCACTGGGTTAAAAGCGCCGTCTTGATGATGACAAGTTGAGCTATTTGCACATATTCGGGGTCGCTCTCGCGGTGACGCACCCGCAGATCACCGTCCATGATTTGCCAGCCTTCGACGAAGCCGGGCGCCCAGCCAAGGAGGCGAATGAAGCGTGAGACCGTTCCCCATCGCTTTATGCCCCGCTCGTAGAGGGGGGCGAGTTTCGCCCGGAGATGTTCCGGAATGTTGTCCGGATCAATCAAGGGCACCCGGGGAAGCGGGCAGGCCATCATCTCCTCGGTTACGCCCATTCCCGCGGTAAGACCTGTTGCTTTGTTAATCGGCATCGTGGACCTCCTTCTAGTGCCTGTTCAGGAAATCATTCGTCATCCCCATTCGTCCGCTATTCAAAATGGCGATCAAAATATTGCGACTCTAGCGATACTTTAGATATTGCTCCGGCATTTCGAATATGATTCGTTGCGTAATGATATTCCAGCCTCCTTTGACTATTCCGGGGGCGATTCCGTTCCGAGCGACCAATCTCGGTCTCATAGCCCTTTCATCCTTGAATAGCAGTCTATTATTGCCTCATTTTCAAGTATTTTTCGCTCCCTGGGCACGCTTCTCCTGTAAACTGACTCTCTCTTATCATGTGTGATTGGGGGGGATCATCTCCCGTCGATGCCCCTCCAGAAAGAACTTTTCGCAGCTTGTTTATTCATTTCACGGTTCTTGAGAGGAGGATTTCGAGGTGAACAACAGCCAGCGTCCCTGGCCCGCCACGCGCGAGCTTGCCCGGCGGATAGCCGGTGTCAAAAACATCGGCCCAACCGCCCTGGCCCGCGCCCGCGAGGCGGTGATGGACACCCTCGGCGTCACCCTCGCCGGGATGCCCGATGCCTCGGCCCGCCTCGCCCTTCGCCTCGCCCGCGAGGAGGGAGGAAGAGAGGCCGCGACGGTCCTCGGCGGCGGCGGACGTACCTCGGCCAGCTGGGCCGCCTTCGTCAACGGGGTCGCCGGCCACGCCCTTGATTTTGATGACGTGGACTTCGTGATGACCGGCCACCCGAGCGTCACCCTCGTCCCCGCGCTGCTCGCCCTCGCCGAGGAGCGCCGTTTGAGTGGCGCGGCGGTGCTCGCGTCCTACACAGTGGGCTTCGAGCTTCTTCACACCCTGGGCCGGGCGCTTTTGCCCAATCACTACCGCCGGGGGTTTCACGCCACCTCCACCCTCGGCGCGGTCGGCGCGGCGGGCGCGTGTGCCCACCTGATGGGCCTTGGCGATGAGGAGACCGCGAACGCCCTCGCCCTCGCCGCGAGCGAGGCGGCGGGGCTGGTGTGCAACTTTGGCACCATGACCAAGCCCTTTCACGCCGGACAGGCCGCCCGGGCGGGGCTCCTCGCCGCGCGGCTGGCCGGGATGGGGTTCACAGCCGCCGGTGACGCCCTCGAGACGGGCTACGCTGGTGCGATGGCCGCCGAGGGTATCGGCCCCGGTGTGGAGACCTTCGCCGACTGGGAAGGAGCGGCTGTAAATTGGGGCGCTCCCTGGGACATCGAGGAAGGCGTCTGCGTCAAAATCCACCCCTGCTGCGCGATGACGCATCCGGGCATCGACGCCATGCTCGATCTCTGCGAGAGGGAAGGCATTCGCGCGGAGGAAGTAGAGGCGCTCGGCG
The DNA here is from genome assembly GCA_029937135.1 of Nitrospinota bacterium. Classification (GTDB taxonomy): domain Bacteria; phylum UBA8248; class UBA8248; order UBA8248; family UBA8248; genus UBA8248. The sequence continues at coordinate 132 of JAPYQX010000239.1, read as the reverse complement.
CGCGGGCCTCGGCGATGACCCTCAAAATTCTCCGCTACAAAAAAGCCTCGACCGGCCTCGAGGGAAAATTCTCGATGCCGTTTTGCCTCTCCTCCGCCGTCCTCGACGGCAAGGTGGGAATCGCGCAGTTCG
>JAPYQX010000238.1 GCA_029937135.1 Nitrospinota bacterium | reverse complement strand
GGAGAGGGCCTCTATCGAGGAGAGCAGGTTCGTCGCGGACAGGAAGTTATTGACACATTTCATGGCGTGGCCCGACTCGACTTCCTCGCCGACATGAACGATATTTTTCCCCAAAATCTCGAAGATCGGCATCGCCGCCTCGACCACCTCGCTTGCGCCGCCCGGCATGATGGCCAGCGTCGCGGCCTCGGCCCCGACGACACCGCCCGAAACCGGTGCGCCCAGCAACAGGATTTCGCGGCGCGATAGAAACTCGCCCATCGCCGCCGTCCTACGGGGATACGAGGAACTCATGTCGATCAAAAGTTTTCCGGGAGCCATGTTCTCCGCCAACCCGCCCTCGGAGAGGACGACATCCTCCACGATGTCGCTATTCGGGAGCATGGTGATGATCACATCGCACCGCCTCCCCATCTCGGCCAGCGTCTCAACCGCCACGACCCCGTCGGGGGCAACCCGTTCGAGGGCGGCGGGATCGGTGTCGAAGCCGAGAACGGTGAAGTCCCCCCGGCGAAGATGACGAGACATTGGTGTACCCATTTTTCCGATGCCGATGAATCCGATGGTTGTCCGAGCGGGATGGAAAGGCTCCATGTCACCCCCTTATATGTGCGGGAAAAAGGTTATCGGGCTCAGGTAAGCTGCGGGCGGTCTCCCCGGCGGCGGCGCTTGCCGCGGCTATCCTCTGCGCCACTGAAGCGCAACATCCCGCCGAAGCGCGGCTCCCCGCCGAAGTGGTTCACAGGCGAATATTTAATCTTTTCTAAACGCCCTTTTATTACAGATTGGACGCGCAGACCAGCGGCGGCGGAATTTATTCGGCGGCAGGCTTCGGGTAGAGTGGAGCCTGAGGCACGGGAGCCCCCGGCTCTGGAACCCTCAAGAGCCCATAGCTGCCCGTTCACCCTACCCGATGAGGCTAAGGTCCGATATGGCCGACACCCTGAATCCCCCCGGCGCTGACGGCTCAGAGCGCGAGAAGGCGTTCCTGCGCTACGAGGAGAAGGGCGGCTACCACTGGGCGCTCAACTCCACCCACCCCCTGCGGGGAAATGCGTTCGTCCGCGCCAGGTACTCCAACACCCTTGAACTCGCCGAGCGAGGGGGCCAAACGGGCGGCCTGGGTGGAAAACTCGTCCTCGACCACGGCTGCGGAGACGGGTGCTCACCGCCATGCTCGCCCGGCGGGGGGCCCGGGTGCTCGGGCTCGACAATTCCGGGATCGCGCTGCGCTACGCTCTCCAGCGCACCGGCGGCCTGGACACGCACTACCAGGCCGGCGGCGTCTACGACCTCCCCTACCGGAGCGAGGCTTTCGACTGCGTGGTCTCGACCCAGGTGATCGAGCACATCGCCGAGCCCGGCCGACTTTTGGGAGAAATTCGCCGTGTCCTCAAACCCGGGGGCCACGCCGTCATCACCACCCGCATCCGGCTGACCGAAAAACCCATCGACCCCACTCACGTCCACGAGTGGTTCGAGGAGGAATTCCAGCGGCTCATCGCCGAGATGTTCCCCCGCGCCGAGCATTTCAGGTCTCACCCCACCTCTTGGATGGAAGCCTCCTACCGCTTCAAATGGGTGAAGGTGCTCGCGAACCTGTTATCGGTGATTCGGAACCCCTACGCGGGCTTTGACTCCGGCTACCGGCTCCATGTGATTCAGTACGCCCTCGTCACCAGGTAGGAGGCCCGGAAAGGGCCCCTGGGCTCCGCCAGGCCGCGCCTGCGTCCGCACCCTCGTCCGCGCCCTCGTCCGCAACCCGATGTTTTTAGTTCCACCACCAGGTAATTATTATTTCGCTGCCCGGAATTTTGTTATTCCGCCAGAGGAGTGATAGTATCCGCCCGTGGAGATATCCTCTCCACTCCGCCCCCCCATTTCGCCCGTGTTCGCTATATTATTCTCTGGCCTTATTTGTCTCTGGGAGATTCCCGATGGCGCCGATCACGGCGAAACAGGTCGTTAAATTTCTCGAAAAGAACCCCGATTTCTTCCTCGAAAACCCCGATCTCGTCGGCTCAACCGGCCTTCTCAGGGAAAAGGACTCGGGGCCCAACCTTGTCGATATCCGCACCCGCCTCTTCGAACGCCTCAACGAGGAGCGCATCGAGTTGATGGGAATCCTCGACGAGACGATCGAACTTGTCCGCCAAAATGAGCAAATCGAGACCGATTTTCTCGCCATCGAAAACCTTCTCTTCGGCAGCCAGCCGCCGGGCGATGTTCTCAGCCAGGTGGCCGAGGAAATCGAGCGGCGCTTCGAGCTCGATCATGTGAGCTTTCTTCTCTCGGAGAAGGCGAAGGGGGCGCTACCGGGGGAGGTGGATGAGGCGGGCCGCGTCCGGCCATACCCGGAGAGCGGAGAGCCTCCCCCCCGAAAGGTCAAGCTCGCCGGGATGCTAAAGAAGGGCGCGGACGACCTGTTTCCCGAAAAGGCGCGTACCGATCTCCACTCAACGGCGCTTGTCCCCCTCCGGGAGAATGGGAAAAGTTTAGGGGTGATGCTTCTGGGATCGAAGGACCCGAAGCGCTACGCCCCCAAGATGGGGACCCAACTCCTCGAGCGCCTGGCGGTGAGAATGGCGACGGGAATCCACCTTCTCCTCCGCCTCACCGGGGAGGGCCCGGCGGTCGGATCAAAGCCGAACTCGAAGCAGGGCTCGAAGAAGAACACGAAACCGAAATCAAAGCAGGGCCCGAAATCCAAAAAAAGAAAAAGCGCCCGAAGCTCCTCCTGAGACCGCCTGCGGGACCCGGCACGAAGCAGGTCATCCACAACCGATCTACTTGCCACAACCGACCCCACTTGAGGCCCGGCCCGCTCAAAAATCAATCTAGGCCCGCACGCCCTTGCCGACCGCATCCTTGCTCACGATCCCACTGGCGGCGGCCACCAGCGACGTTAATTCCTCGATGCTCTTTAAACTCTCGAGCGAGCGCACCCGCTCGACGATCCGCCGCCGCGTCTCCTCGTCCACCACCGGCCCCGTCAGATCGTGGAACCGCTCGATCAACTCCTCCCAGGATAGCGGATTGCGCGGGTCCCCCTTGGGGTTGTCCTGGTGGCCCTCGAAGCTCCCCCTTGGCGTGACGATTTTTACGTGCGACTGCCACTCGCCCGGAAATTTCTTCTCAAGTTCGGGGTCCCCGTAGCACTGAATCCGATCGATAATCGACGAGTAGACGCACGACCTCAGAAAATCGTCCGTGTACTCGTCGAGCCCTGCTCTTCGCCTCAGGAGGGCGACGGCGACGGCGTATTGAAGGCTGAACTGCGCGTCCACCACATTTTGCGGGTTCACCTTGATGTCGTTGGGCTCGACCACCACCATCACCGCCGTCTCGGGCACGCGCACCTCGACACGCGAGACCTCCTCGGGCTGGATATCGTTTTCGCGGCAAAGGCGGATGACCAGATCCACCGGCCCGTGGTTGTAGCGGCAGGTGGCATGAGGCTTGATCGCCGACTCGCAGATTTCCCAGTACTCGCCCAGCCGCTCGGTCACAAATTCTGGAGTGGCGTCGTCGCTGAAGGCGTGGAGAAATCCGTACTTCCCCTCCAAGATATCCTCTGGCCCCGTAAAACCCTCCTGGGCCAGATAGGCGGCGATGATTCCGCCGTGGGCCGCCCAGCCGGGGTGAAGGCGCTTCGTCCACGAGCCGGTTTCGAGGAACTGCATCGAGCTGGACGCCTGGCTGCCGGCGATGCCGAAAGCGTTCGAGGCGGCCTCCCGCGAGAGGCCGAGCAGCTTCGAGGCCACCAGGGAGGCGGCGAAGGTGCCGCAGGTGCCCGTCGGGTGAAACCCCCGCTCGTAGTGACTCGTCGGATTAATGGCGTTCCCCACCCGGTTCGTCACCTCGTAGCCGGCGACGATGGCCTCGATCACCCGTTTCGGGTCGGGGTTATGCGCCTCGGCGGCCGCCAGGGCGGCCGGCATGACGCTCACCGCCGGGTGAAGGCTCGAGCGCGTCGTCACGTCGTCCATCTCGATGGCGTGGCCCACGCCCCCGTTCGCCAGCGCGGCGTAGGGTGCGTCGGTTCGCAGCCCTGTCCCGATGACGGTGCAGGGGCCTTCCTTGGGCGCGCGCTTTTTGACGAAATTGTGAAACACACGCGAGCTTCCGGCCTCGCAGGCCCGGAGCGTCACCCCCAGGTAGTCGAGAAGAAAATACTTGGCCCGGTCGCGGGCCACTTCGGGCAGGGTGTCGTACCTGATCGCGTGAACATGATCGAGCAGCTTTTGCGTGATACCCATCGCGGGACTCCTTAACGAAGCGATTCGACGGCTAAACGATTTGGCAAGATACCACAACGCGGACCGAAGGCAGCTCACTGTTTAATAATTCAGGCTCAAGATTACGAGCCGGGATTAAGACTCAAGATTACGGCTCGATATTATGACCCGAAAAAGGGCGCGCCGGGAAGGAATCCTTCCAAAGGAAAATCTTCCCCAGGGACTCCATCCTGGAATTTCCCGGGAAATTACGGAAAATTCCTCTCCAGAAAACTCTTTCCCGAGGATTCCATCCCTGGGAAATCTTGTCAGCCGCCACCGCGCGGGGGTATGATCGTCCCAATGCTCGCCGATCTCCCACTAACGAGGCCCCAGATGAGCGATTGCCTGTTTTGCAAGATCGCCGCCGACGAAATCCCATCGACGAAAGTGTTTGAAGATAAAGACCTTCTCGCCTTCGAGGACATCAGCCCCGCCGCCCCGGTCCATATCCTCATTATCCCCAAAATCCACCTCGACTCCATCCGGCAGGCGGGCGAGGAGAATAAGGAGC
>JAPYQX010000237.1 GCA_029937135.1 Nitrospinota bacterium | reverse complement strand
CACCCAGGGGGTACCAATTTTCCGTTTGATCGGGCGGGCCGGTTTTCGATGACACTCGCAACTGGCACTTGAAAAGTGACCCTTTATAAAGTGATTTTCGCCAAGGAGAAAAAATGCCGCCGAAAAAAAGCCTGAAAATTCCGCCCCGCGCCCTCAAGCGCGGTGCGATGCTCTGGAGCAAGGAGTTCACCGAGGGAATCGCCGCTGACATGGCGGAGTGGGCCGACCCCGCGTTCATGAAGCTGTTCATGGAGTTTTGCTACGGAGGGCTCTACGACCGGAAGGTGCTCCCGCAAAAAACGCGCGAGCTATGCGCCGTCGCCGCCTGCGTCATGGCGAACGCCCATCCCCAGCTCCGCACCCATGTCCAGGCCGCCTGGAACTGCGGCGCCACGAAGCGCGAGATCATGGAGGTCATCCTCCAGATGGCGACCTACTGCGGCATGCCCTACATGCTCCAGTGCGCCAGGGTCGCGAACGGAATTTTTCCGGACCTCAAGCGCGGAAAAAAGGCCGGGGCGCTGCCATCCGGTCTTAAAGTAAAAAAGACCACGGCAAAAAAAACCAGGACAAAAAAGGCCAAGGTGAAATAGATATCCCGGACGGAGCCGTCCGGGTCGTCAGAGGGCGGAACATGATTGATCTCCCCACTTAAACCACCGGAGGGCGTTTCGATGGCGGCAATCCCCGAAAAGATGAAGGCGGCGGTCACCCACGGGCCGTCGGACGTGCGGATCGAGGAGATTCCAGTCCCTGCCCATGAGCCGGACAAGGTGTTGGTCAAGGTGGCCGCTTGCGGCATTTGCGGGACGGACGTTCACATCATGGACGGCCACATGAGGCCCGCGTGGCCGCCGTACTATCCCTTCATTCAGGGGCACGAGTGGTGCGGCGAGGTGGCGGCCGTCGGAAGCGGCGCGGGGACCGCCCTTGAGATCGGCGACCGGGTCATCATGGAGCCCACCATCGGCTGCGGCCACTGCGCCACCTGCATCCGGGGCGCGTACCATCTGTGCGAGCGGGCGGGGGAGCCCGATGGAGGTGGTAGCGGCGGCTACCGCCTGCTCGGACACACGGCGGACGGCGCGTTCAGCGAATACGGCTCTGCCCCGCCGAACAACCTCCATAAAATGCCCGAGTCGATGAGTTGGGAAGACGCGGTGATCGTGAATCAGGTGGTCGTCGCCCTCCACGCCCTCGACCGGGGGAAGGTGGAGCCCGCCGACCGGGTGGCGATCCTGGGCCCCGGGCTGCTCGGGCTTTCCGTTCTTCAGCTGGCGAAAGCGATGGGAGCGTCCAGAACCTATATCACCGGGCGTGGCTACCGGCTCGACATCGCCCGCGAGCTGGGCGCCGATGTCGTCATCGACATCACGAAAGAGGACCCGGTGAAGGTGGTGATGAAGGATACCGGCGGGGGGGGCGTCGATCTCGCGGTGGAGTGCGCAGGACCCCCCGAGGCGATGGAGCAGGCGATTGGGATGGTTCGCCGCGGCGGACGCGCCGTGCTCGAGGGAATCAACGGGGGCAAGAGCGTCCCCTTTATCTCGGACCGGATCGTTCTGGACGAGATCGCCGTTTCCGGCGGGCGCGGCTCGCCCAACTGCTACCCCCGTGCGATTGAGATGATGACGCAGGGTGTCATCGACACCCCCAGGATGCTCACCCATTCCTACCCGATCGATGAGTTTGCCGAGGCGATGCGGATGTTCAAGGCGCGCGAGGACGGGGTCATGCGCGTCATGATCAAGCCATAGCGATGAGGAAGAGTGAAAAGGATTAAAGGGCCGAATGATTCGGGGTTGAAGGAGTTCAAGTCATTGAAGGAGAAATTTTGCCGGTGATCTCGACCTTTTAGTCGATAGATTTTTGCTAGCCGACAAATTTCTAATTCTATCTGGAGGCCTCCATGATGAAGAAGAGTCTTGTTCTTACGATGCTCCTGTCCTTCGCGGCCGGACTGCCCGCCGTTCTCCCGGCCGCGGAAGCGGCGAAGCTTCGCCTCGGGGTTCATCGCTCGGTGAACGGTGCGCCCGACGTTGTTGCCCACCGGTTGGGGTATTTCAAAAAATTCGGGCTCGAATACACCATGGAATATTTCAAGCAGGGCAAAGTGATGCGCAACGCTGTCATCCAAAATAATCTCGACACCGCCGGCGGGGTAGGATTCTCGCCCTTCCCCTGGCGGTTGCCAAGGGTGGTCAGATTGTCGGCATCGCCAAGGCGGGCGATATCTGCGAGATGGCGAAAATTATCGTCAAGCCCGGCTCGAAGGCGAAATCCCTGAAAGACCTCAAGGGTCAGTATTTTGCGACGAGTAAGGGGACGAGCTTCGATTTCGCGCTGAAAATGTATGGTCTGCCGAAGATCGGGATGTCGGAATAAGACCTGAAGTGGATAAGTCTCAAAGGTGCGGCCCGCATCCAGGCGGTTGTTTCGGGAACCGCTGCGGCTGGGGTTGGAATCGATCCCCAGTCGGAAATCCTCGAACGAGCCGAGAAGGTCCGCGTACTTGAAAATTCCTGTAAGTACGACACCGCGAGTGCGATAGTGATCAGCAATCCGGTAACGCTGAAAAAAAACATCCCGGCTTTATGTGAAATATTTCAAGGCCTGGCTCTCGGCCCGTGAGCTCAGGAAGAAAAACCCTGAAAAATTCGCCAAGGTCTATACGGCGGGGCTCAAGGAAATTGGGTGGAAGGCCAAGTATCCGATAATCCTGGCGGTCATCAAGCGGATCAGAACCGTTCCTTTCATCACGAAAAAAGCCCGAGCCTACCTCAGCGACATGGCCGACAAGCAGGTGCAGCTCGGATGGATCAAGAAACACCCGAATTATCTGACGACCTCGAAACTCAACGATTCGGCCTTGCGTAAGGCGGCGGCCGAACTGGGATTGAAATAATCCGAATCGAAATGCCTTGAGTGGGATATCGCCGCGCCCTCCGACAGGGGGGCGCGGCGCTACTTTTTCAGCTTGCGGACCAATGAAATGTCTTTTTCGGTCAACTTGATGCACGAGCCCTCGCCCTGGGAGCAGTAGGCGGTTTCGCCGCTGATGGTGTTCACACGCCAGACGACGTTCCAGGTGGGGGTGGAGATAATCTGGTAGCGGGGGGCGGAGAGAAAAATGGTCCCGGCGATAATGACGGCGGCGGCGATAATGGTCTGGGGCTAGGTCATGTTGAAAATCCTCCGAAAATCGGCCTCCCTTGGAGGCGTTTTGAGCAATATTCGCTTTGGTTAGATTCTCCAGCGAAAAATCTAACAGAAAAATGTATGCCTGCACCCTATATTATCCTCGGAGGTAGTTTATCGTCCAGACCATATGACTAGTCCTTTCGCGAGAAGGGCAAATCCGTCGTGAGGCGGGGGCGCAAAGGCACAAGTCAGTCCCTCCCGAAAGGGGCTGATGGTTGGCCTACCGAACGAAAGAGGGATTTTGGAACTCCTTGCGCGAAGGACGCCATGCGCAAGGAGTTTTTTTATGAATACAGAACCAAGCATCTCCAAGGCGAATATCATCGCCGCTGCTTTTAGAACCCAGAACAAAATTCAGATCGAACCCAAAACCGAGACAAAACCCGCGTCCGCCCCTGCTCCGTCCAGGCAGCACGCGGGGCCCGCTCCCGAAATGGAGCAGACGCGCGGAGCGATGTTGAATCTTGTTGCCTAAAAAATCCATCGGGAGATGTGGAAATGAAAAGGCCGGATTGTCCCGGATATAGAGACATCATGAAACATTGCGTTGTGCCGAATGAGTCGAATTCATCCCCTGATAAATCTCTTGCTGAACGCACCGAAATCTCCGAGATCGCGGAGCGCTGGGAGCAGGCCGAAATCTCCGCGCACTGGGCTCAGGAGAGGGCGGAGAAGTGGGTGAGGTTTGGCGACTCAGGCTAGCATCGACATAATGGGATCGATACCGGGCGCCGATTCGATCTGCTCAAGCGCCGATAGCGCTTCCCCGGTTTTTTCCGGGCTGAGTGTCACGCCGGCGCAGTCCCTGAATTTGTCCCGGACCTCCTCGTCGGTCAGGGGCCAGCCCGCGTTGCCCCGGGAGATGTTCGCGCGTTTTTCGAACTTTCGCCCGTCGCCGGTCTGGACGGTCAGGGTGATGGGGCGCGCCGCGCCCTGTTTCCATTCCACGTTTTCGGCCAGACGAACGTGAATTTTTTTCATCGTTTCCCGGACGCCGGGCTCGTTGACCGCCTCGTCGGTGAACGTGCTCAGGGTCAGGGCGCGGTCCGTCAGCATCCGTGCCAATGTGTATTCGGCAGAGAACTTTCCCTCCAGCCCCGTTTTCGGATCGTGGCAGCTCAGGTTCGACATATTCGGAGCCATCAGTTCAACGTCAATGCGCTCGACCCCCTCGGCGGAAAGCTCCTCCTCGGCGATTAGGTCGCGAAGGGCGTCGATTGAGGCGTGGGCCGACATGCAGCAGGGGTAGGGCTTGAGGTTGTTGCCTGGCTCCTCCAAGACGTAGGGGTTGCCAAGGCGGCCGGTTATCTCGTCGAGGCGGTAGCCGTCCTTTCCCGCGAAGGCCACACAATAACCGATAGGCGCCTCGAGGATTCCGTTGTTGGCCGTAATTCCGGCGGAGACAAACCCCGCCGCCCGTACGCCTGACTCGGCGGCGAGGCCGGCGTGAAGCGGTTTCGTCATGGTGCCGAAGTTCGACCGGACGCCCGAGGCCTGCGAGGCGGCGCATCCGAGAACGAGGCAGGTGGTCTCGACATCAAACCCCCTGAGGTGAGCGACCGCCGCCGCGGCCCCCATCGTGCCCAGCACGCTGGTGGGGTGCCAGCC
>JAPYQX010000236.1 GCA_029937135.1 Nitrospinota bacterium | reverse complement strand
ATCGCCGAGGGCTACGGCGTCCGGGGTTTTGATGTAACAGACGTGGAGCAGGTGAGGAGCACGCTCGAGCAGGCGGCCGAAATCGACGGACCCGTCGTCATGAACTTTCATGTGAATCGGACTGAAAACGTATGGCCGATGGTCCCCTCCGGCGCCGGAAACCATGAAATGCAGTTGGGGCCCAAAACCACGGAAAAATCGACATGAGACAAGTATTTTCGATTCTGGTGAACAATCACCCGGGGGTTCTCTCGCACGTCTCGGGGCTCTTCGCCCGGCGAGGCTATAACATCGAGAGCATCGCCGCCGGACCGACCGAAAACCCCGAGACCACGAGGATCGTAATCGTCGCCTCCGGCGAGAAGGAAACGCTTGAGCAAATTGCCCACCAGCTTCGCAAACTCTACGATGTGCGCGAGGTGGAGCAACTCAACTACAATCGCTCCGTTACTCGCGAGCTTGTCCTGGCGACCGTTGAGGCCGACGCGGAGAAGCGCACCGAGGTGCTGCAAATCGCGAACGCCTTCGGAGCCAATATTGTCAATATTTCCGACTCCAGCGTGACCATCGAGGCAAGCGGAAACGATCATAAAACACGGATACTGATCAAGGCCCTCGAGCGGTACGGTATCTCCAGCATGGCCCGAACCGGGATGATCGCCCTGCCCTTCGACGGAATGACAGACGAATGGGAGCCCCTGGCCTGATGCCCAAAAATCCTCAAAACAACAGCGATGAGCAAAAGCACACGTTCGCCGTCCTCGTCGAGAACAAATTCGGTGTCCTCGCCAAGGTGTCCAGCCTGTTCAGCGCCCGGGGATATAACATCGATAGTCTCTGCGTGGGCGTTACCCAGGACCCGAGCATCTCGCGCATCACGCTTGTGACGAGCGGAGACGTGAATATCCTCGAACAAATCCGCAAGCAGCTCAGCAAGCTCATCGACACGATCAAGGTCTTTGAAATGGACGATAAGGAGACCGCCGAGCGGGAACTCGTCCTCATCAAGGTTTCGGCGCCGAAAGACAAGCGCTCCGAGGTCCTTCAGGTCGTCGAGATTTTCCGCGCCCGCACTATCGACATATCGAGCGACGCCTTGATCATCGAAGTGACCGGAGACGAGGGGAAAATCGGGGCGATACTCGAACTCCTCCGGCCCTACGGCATCAAGGAAATCGCCCGGTCCGGCAAGGTGGGCCTCAGCCGCGGAGACCGGACCCTCCAGGGCCTCAAAAACCAATAATGCCGCCGCAAGAATCTCCCCAGCGAATTCCCGTCGCGCGCGAGGGCTGGGGGTACTCCATCGGCCTCCTCCTGTTGGGGACTCTCTCGTATCTGATGGGAGGAACGGGCTGGGCAGTTTTTTTCTTCGCCCTGGCGTTTTGCATCATCGCATTTTTCAGGGACCCCGAGCGCCAGCCGCCCTCCGATCCCGCCGCTGTCTCCTCTCCGGCCGATGGCCGGGTCATCACTATCGAAGACACCCCCGAGGGCGGGACAATGATAGGAATTTTCCTCGCCGTCTACGACGTTCACATCAACCGATCTCCCGTGGCCGGGACCATCGAGGCGACGGACCACCGGCCAGGGCGCTTTCTGGCGGCCTTCAACCAGGATGCCGCCAAGGTGAACGAACAAAACGCAATCGACATTCGGACCGATTCGGGAGAGAATTTCCGCGTGATGCAGATCGCGGGGCTCATCGCCCGGCGCATCGTCAGTTGGCACGGGAAGGGCTACAACCTCTCAAGGGGCGAGCGCTTCGGGCTGATACAGTTCGGCTCTCGCACCGATCTTTATCTGCCGCCCGGCTACGAGGTCCTGGTCGCCAAGGGGGACCGGGTCCGCGGAGGAGAAACGGCCGTTGCAAGACCAACTCAAGGATAAAATCCGCACAAAGTTCGAGCGAAGCCGCCGGAGAAGAAGGCGCCGCCGCCCCCACCTCAAGCGCGGCATTTACCTGCTTCCGAACCTCCTGACCACGGGAAGCCTTTTCGCCGGCTTTTACGCCATCATCGCGGCAATTCAGATGGATTTCTGGTGGGCCTCGCTGGCCATCCTCATCTCAATCGTGTTCGACGGCCTGGACGGCGCCGTCGCCCGCCTGACGAAATCCTCAAGCCCATTTGGGCTCCAATACGACTCGCTTTGCGATTTCGCGGCGTTCGGGGTCGCACCTGCAATCCTCATTTACAACTGGGCGCTGGCCCCGTTTGGGCGAATCGGATGGCTGGCGGTGTTCATTTTCGTTGCCTGCTCGGCCCTTCGCCTGGCGCGTTTCAACGTTTTCACCCAGACATTGGGGCCAACAGCCGACTTCAGGGGACTGCCCACCCCCGCGGCGGCCGGTGTGCTTGCCTCGTGGATATTTCTCGCCGAGCACTACGAACTTGGCCGCCTCGCCCCGAACACCCTCTTGGGGCCCTCGGCCTACCTGCTGGCGATCCTGGCCTACACGCTCGCATTCCTGATGGTGAGTACGGTTCGCTACACCAGCTTCAAGGATCTGGGGGGCCGGCTTCAGAGACCTTTCCGCGTGCTTGTCGGCGCCGTGCTGGCGCTCTTCATCGCCGCCGCCATCCCACAGGTCGTCGCCTTTGCCGTAATGGCGGCCTACACCGTCTCGGGGCCGTTGCTCCACCTCAGGCGGTCCCGAAGGGTCATAAACACAGCCGCCGGGTCCGAGCCGCTGGCTACGGATCCCCGCTAGAAAGCGTTTCATTGCCAACTCCCCCCCGAGAAGGCATAATTTGTACGTAATTTCATCTAAAAAATCTCAAACGGCGGGCTGAGTTTCCGCCCCTCCGCCGTCCGCCCTGATCGGCCCAAGGAAGAATGCGCCGCTACCCGCTGAAATCGACCCGGTTTTATTTGTCCCCACTTTTAACCGGGTTGCTTGCCTGCTTTTTTGGGGCGGCTTCATTCTCCCCAGCCGCATCTCAGGAGCAAGAGACGGGCCCGGCCCCTTCGTTTGGTTTCACCCCAAGGCCCGAAAAATCGGCCCCCAACAAGGAGCTCCGGTTTCTGCGGGACTCCACCGCCGCGGCGGCGATTTCAGCCGATGAACTCCTTGAGGACAGGGAGCGTAAACGCGTCATTGGCCGTGGATTCGCCGACCTTCGTTTTTTAGGCAAGCGCATTCAAGCCGACCACATCGAAGTGCAAACCGAAACGCGCGACGCCGTCGCCACCGGCAATATCATCTTCCAGACCGACAATGATCGTATCGTCGGCAGCCGGATCGAGTTCAACCTCGACAGCGAAAAGCTCGTGATTTACGACGCCAGGGGGTACATCGGCGCCACCTACTATATTACCGGCACCGTCATTCGCCGTATCAGCGTTGATCGCTACGAGATCATCGACGGCACTTTCACCACCTGCGAGGGCGACAACCCCGATTGGGTTTTCCGTTCCCAGAAGGCCACCTTTCAAATCGAGGGGTATGCCCACCTTCAAACCCCCTTGATCGCCCTTCGAGGGGTTCCGGCGGCGGCCCTTCCCTATGCGATTTTTCCGATCAAGTCGAAGCGGGCGACGGGGTTCCTCATCCCCACCTACGGATTCGGCGGCCGAAACGGTTTCGAATTCACTCCCCGGTTTTTCTGGGCCATCAACAAATGGTCGGACACCACCCTCGGCGTCGATTATTATGAAAAAAGAGGATCCCGCTACCTCGGCGAGTTGCGCTACATCCTGAGCAAGGATACCGCCGGAAAATTCAACGCTTCCTTCTTCAAGGACGAACTCGAAAAAACCACCCTTTGGGACATCAAAGGCAGTCACAGTTCATTACTGCCGGGAAATTGGGGTTTCAGCGGCGTGGTGGACTTCGCCTCCCGGAAAAACGAAGACCGCTCCCTTGAGGACAATCTCGTTGATCGCGTCAGGCAGGACACCGACACGCGGCTGGGATTCACTCACGGCCTTGGCGGCTTGCCCGGCCGCCTTCGTGTCGCCATGAGGCGCCGTGAGGGGCTTCGGGAGAACGACGGCGATTTATTTCAAAAATTTCCCGAAATCACCTGGGATATAAATAAAGCCCAGATCGGGACAAGTGAATTTCGCTACGACATCGAATCATCGGCCGTTTCCTTCTACCGGGTCCAGAATAAAAAGACGACCGTCCTTCAGCGATTCGATGCGGCTCCATCGCTGTCCCTGCCGGTTCAAACCGTGCCCTGGCTGGGGGTCACCGCCAATTTCGGCCTGAGGTACACCTACTGGACCGACCAAAAACGCACCCCCGATGTAGCAGGCATCCCCGGCCGAGACGACCAAAAACAATCGCCCCTCTCGCGGGAGATATGGTTCTCCTCCTTCGGCATCGCCGGTCCGCGTTTCAGCCGGGTTTATCCCGGCGAATTCGGACCTTTCCGGGATTTCAAGCATATCGTTTCGCTCCAAACAACCTATTCCTACGCCCCCGCCATGGACTCAAGGGACCGAAAGCTCATCATCCCCATCGACAGCGTGGACAGATTCAGCGATCGGAACACCGTCTCCTACGGAATCATTAACCGCGTGCTGACAAAGCTGAAAACGGGAGACGGCTTCGAGACGCGCCAGCTATTCACCGCCAGCCTCACGCAGTCCGCCGATATCGCCGAAGCCCGGCGGGAGCAAAACCTGAGCGGCAATCCCAGGCGGCCTTTTGGAGATGTCGTGCTGAACATTCAGTCAAGGCCGATTTCCTTGATTCGCTTCACCCACGAAGCGATCTACGACGTTTACGAACACGAAATCGACGAACAAACGACCGGCCTTTTCCTCGAGGGAGGTAGAAACTGGTATCTCGGCCTGGACCGC
>JAPYQX010000235.1 GCA_029937135.1 Nitrospinota bacterium | reverse complement strand
CACCGAGGAGGCTAAAGACCTCCTCGGTATCGAACGAATCGAAGATCTGGGCGAGATGAAGGAAGCCGCCACCCGGCTTCACAGCCTCGGCGCCAACTCCGTACTCCTGACAGGCGGCCATATCACAAGGGGTGCGACCGATGTATTCTACGATGGGTCTGATATATTCATTCTCGAAGGCCGTTATGTGGATACGCCCCACACGCACGGGACGGGCTGCACCCTTTCATCCGCCATAGCCGCCGGACTCGCGAAAGGCGAACCGGTCCGGGATGCCTTGACCGGCGCTAAAGAATACATTCAGGGAGCCATCGAACACTCCTTTGCGTTGGGAAGCGGACACGGCTCCCTCAACCACATGTACCGCCAACTTTCGGAGAAACACGCATGACTCCAAAAACCTACCGAGTCCGCCGCGAGGATGCCGCCACCGGCGATTTGCCGGTCCCCGGCGGAAGAAGCGTTTTTCGCATACTTCTCGACGAGGAAAGCGTGGGGGCCAAGAAATTCGCGCTGCTCGTCAATGAATTCGATCCGGGACTCACCTCCAAGGCCCACAAGCACGATAACGAGGAACACGGATTCTACATACTGAGTGGAACGGGCATCATCCGAATCGAAGATGAGCGGCTCGAGGTCTCAGAGGGAGACGCCGTGTTCGTTCCACCGGGAATGATGCATGAAGTGAGCAGCACGGGCGACAAACCATTAAAATACGTTGTTATCTACTCCCCGCCCGGCCCCAACATAACGCTGCGCGAAAAAGGGGCTTACGGCCTGGCCGGAGAATAACAACGCACGGAGGATTGCCGACATGGGCGACAAAAACATTCATATTCAGGAGATCGGAGACGGGGGGCGTATACACTTGCCGAAGGAAGTAATGAAAGCACTCGATGTGGTTCCGGGGAATCAACTAAAAATCGAAATCAGGGGAGAGCTCATCTCCATCGCGCGGCATCAGGTGATGGACCCATTCGCCGAAGCCGCCAAAAAGAAGACATCCGGATTCAACGAATTGATGGCTCAACAAAAATCACGAAAGGAAGAAGTCGCGGCTGATTTCGACAAACGAATCCAGGAAAAACATGAAATAAAGCCCGAAGACCGGGAGGATTTCTGGCGGTAATTATATTGAGTTCAACTGCGCTAGAGGGAGAATCCCCCTTCAAGGCGAATTTTCGCCCCTTTCCTCAAATCATTCATTCGCTGCAGGAAGAGTAATCTTCTTTTTTCCTCAAGAAGATTTTTACGAAGCTCCTTTTTTGCCTTCTCGTACTTGGACATATCGACGACAGGATCCTCAACGACGCGGATAATATACACCTTCCCCCCGGAGCGGGAACGGTTGAACCCGCCTTTATTTAGGCGGAACAATCCATCGACAAAACCGGAATTTTGGTTAACTTCCCCGGGAGCGCCTCCCCGGGAAAATGCTTTTGGCTTCGTAATTTCCACTTCCAGCTGGGCCGCCAAATCCTCGAACACTCTCTCTTTTTTCTGGAGTTCGGAGAGCCAAACCTTCGACTTCTGATCGGAAATCTCCCCGGATTTCTTGAAAACATATCTCTCGCGCACCGCTTTCTTCACTTCCTTGAAATCAGGAACGGCGGAGGGCTTAATATCCGACAACTGGAAAAACATGACGCCCTTATCGCCCATTTGTTCGCCGGACAAATCACCTTTCTTCTTCAAGCCGAAAACAGCGGCCCAAAGGTTGCCTCCCTCGGGGAGCGAAACAGGAGGAGTCCCAATTTCAAAATAGGAGGTCTCTCCTTTTTGAAGACCCGATATTTCGGTTTCCGGTTTCTTATCCTCCACGTCGTAGCGAAGGAGGCGCATTTTCTTCTTGGCCAGCACGCGAGCTTTTTCGGCTTTCAGAGAGGACTCCACCTTTTCTTTTGCTTCCTCGAAAGAAATAACACCGGCGCCCTTTCGCCGGGATACCATCAACAAGTGGACCCCGAAGGAAGTCTTGACGGGCTCGCTGATTTCCCCCTCTTTCATGGCAAACACGACCTTTTCAAGCCCGGGGAGAAGTTGACCCCGCTCGAAAGTACCCAGGTCACCGCCCTTCGAGGCGCTTGGGCCCTCGGAATAGGTTTTCGCCATCTCGGCAAAATCCTTACCCCTCGACACCTCACTAAGGATGTCGGATAACTCTTCTTTTGCTTTATCCAAAGCCTCTTCACCGGCGTCGGGGGATACTTTCTTGAGGATTTGCCGGACCGTCACCGTTTCATTCTGCTTGTAGCGCGAGCGAGTATTCTCGTAGTGGGTCTTCAACTCCTCCTCGCTCAGCGTGACCTCCCCCGAAACGGCTTCGAAGGGCAAATACCACCAGCGCCCCCCACGCTTTTCGCCGGCCCGGAAGGCCTCTTTGTTTTTATCGAAATATGCGCTGAGATCCCCCTCCTTAACGGTAACCTCTTCGGCGAATTTCCCAGGATCGATTTGGATCATTTCCACCTGAATCCGCTCGCTTGCCCATTTATAGGCGGACCGGATTTCAATTTCACTCACCGCCGCTCCGAGCCCCAAGTATCGTCGAAGACGCGCAGTGGCCAGCGCGCGCCGCTGCAATTCCTCGTACTGTTTTGGGTTCAGCCTGTTCTGCAGCAATACCTGCTTGTAGCGGGTTTGATCGAAGCGGCCCGCAATCTGAAACGAGGGCTCTTCCTGGATGCTGATTGCCACCTCGTCGTCCACGATTTCAATGCCCAGACGCGAGGCCTCCTCGAGCTGGAGTTTCTCGGAAACGACCTGCTGGAAAGTGGCGCGGCGAAGATTCAACTGCCTCTCGAGCTCGGGTGTGAAGTTGGCGCCGAACCGCCTGCGCATTATTTCGGACTGTTGGAAGTAGCGGCTCTCGAACTCCCTCACCGTGATCGGGGTCTCATTCACCCAGGCCGCGACTCGCCCGCCCTGGACCGCCTGGCGTGAGGACATGGAATACCCCCCCCAGGAGACAAAGGTGAGCGCCACGAATCCCAAAAGGCCCTTGAGAAGCCAAGTATTTCCCTTTTCGCGTAAAAACCGAAGCATTTAAACTTTTCTCCTGAAAATTACTGCCCCAAAGCTCGCTAGGCCGAGCATACCAAAAATGGAAATTGAGGGTAGCTCAGCGCGCCCTTCGCCGCAACGGCGGCATCCTTCAAGCAGACGCGAGAACATACTGGCAAGCAAAAAGCCGAATCATCCCGGGCCGATTTGATCCCGCTGGATTTCGCTCCGGGGCACGAAAAAGCAAATTCCCCCTAAATACTGGTTATTACTTGATTTCTCCGGCCCCGAGTGCTACAAATCAACGAGATTTTAAAGCGAATCGCCCATCCGCCCCGCAGGATCTCCTCAAATATGGTCTTCAAATCCATATTGGGCCTTTTCTCCAGCGACTTGGCCATCGACCTCGGCACCGCAAATACGCTTGTCTATGTGAAGGGCAAGGGGATCGTCCTCCGGGAGCCCTCCGTCGTCACTGTCCACAAGGAAAGCAAACAGATACTCGCCGTGGGCAACGAGGCCAAGGCCATGCTCGGCCGAACCCCCGGAAACATTGTCGCCATCAAACCGATGAAAGACGGGGTTATAGCGAATTTCGATATAACCGAAGCCATGTTGCGCTATTTCACCCGAAAAGTTCACAACAGAAAAACCCTCGTAAGGCCGCGGATGGTGATATGCGTCCCATCGGGAATTACCCAGGTCGAAAAGCGTGCCGTACGCGACAGCGCCGAAAACGCCGGCGCTAGGGAGGTGTACCTCATCGAGGAGCCGATGGCCGCGGCCATTGGCGTCGGCCTCCCCATCGAGGAACCGGGCGGCTCCATGATCGTGGATATTGGAGGCGGGACGACCGAGGTCGCGGTCATTTCCCTGGCCGGGATCGTCTATGCCCAATCCGTCCGCGTGGGCGGTGATGAAATGGACGAAGCAATAATCAGCTACATCAAGCGCAACTACAATCTCCTCATCGGCGAGCGAACGGCGGAGGAGATTAAAATCGAAATCGGTTCGGCCTACCAGGTAGGCGAGAGGAAAACCATCGAAATCAAGGGGCGCGATCTCGTCGCCGCCATACCCAAAACGATTGTGGTCAGTGACGAGGAGATTCGTGAATCGCTCTTAGAGCCCGTGAATGCGATCCTGGAAGCCGTTCGAAGCGCTCTTGAAAGCACCCCGCCCGAGCTTGCGGCGGATATTGTTGATCGGGGCATTGTCCTTGCGGGCGGAGGAAGTCTGCTCCGGGGCGTGGATATTCTCCTTCGGGAGGAAACCGGCCTCCCCGTCACGGTAGCCGAAGATCCGCTTTCAGCCGTGGTAATGGGCACGGGGAAGGTGCTCGATGAGCTGGACCTCCTTGGCAAACTCGCTGTTTGATTTTCACCGCTTCAGATTCGTCGCCGCGCTTTTCTCGTCAACCGACGGAAAACGGATAGATGCTCGAAATTTTCCAAGAACGGCGTAGCGCCACCCTTCTTACGGCTCTCTTCCTCGTTTGCTTCATTCTCATGTCCCTCAGCGCCCGCAGGCTCGGCGGCACGACGGTCTTCGAGGAAATAGCCCTGGGAATTTCGGGGCCCCTCGTTGAAACGGCGGCGGCCCCGAAAAGATGGATGGACAACATCTGGAACAGCTACATCGCCCTGCACGGGCTTCGGGAAGAAAACAATAAGTTATTGAGTGAACTCGCCTCCCTCAGAGGCATCTCCGTCCGAGCCCAGGAACTTCAATCCCGGGTCAAGCGGCTGGAGGATCTGTTGGGAGGCGTCCCCAGCAAAAAAGACGAATTCCGGCTCGCGCAAATTGTTGGGCGCAACC
>JAPYQX010000535.1 GCA_029937135.1 Nitrospinota bacterium | reverse complement strand
CCAATGTTTCTGCGTAAATGGGGGAGAGGCACGATGGTGGAAAAGAAAGAAGTTCGGCTCGCCGAATTTTTTGAGATTTTGTTGGTGAAAACGGGGGTCAGCCCTTGATGCGCGCCGTCCCTGGTTCCGGGTCTCGGGGCCGCTATCATCGGCGCGCTGGGCAGCCTGACGGTTTACCGGCCCTATTTCATTGTATTTGCCATCATCGCTCTTGTGTGGACGTTCTTTCGCCACTACGGGTGGTGTATATCGAGATCCTGGGGAGAGGGTCTGTCGGCGGTTCTCGTTTGCCTTCGTCCTTCGAGTGAGCGGGATGCCGGGCTCTACATCGGTTCGCTCCTTGTCCTTGCTTTGATCATCGCGCCGCCCTGGAGCGTAACCCAGTATTTCAAGCCCGCGAATCCCTGCGCGGTATCCTATCCCTGGCAGAAGGTTGTCCCCGCGGCGGAGACTCCGCGTCCCATCATTCAACCAATTTCGGGGGACATCAATCCCTGCGATCCCGGGAATCGGTATTCGGTCCGTTAATCCCCGGGCCGGTTCGTAGCGATTTACCGGTATCGCCGATGCGGTTTGGTCCCTTTTTTATAGACATGGAATGTAGATTTAAATCCGGAGGACAGGCTTAGGCCCGCGTCATTGAGGTGAATATTATGACGGATACCGAAGCGAAGAAAAGATTCGGCTGGATGGGCTCGTTTTTTTCGGGTGCCGCCTCCACCGCCTGATGAGTCCCGGCGCTGGCTCCGAGTCTCGGGGCCTCGATTTTTGGCGGCCTTGGCAGCCTAATGGCTTACCGCCCCTATTTCCTGGCTTTTGCGGCCGCTTCGCTGGCGTGGATGTTTTTTCGTCACTTTAAAAACCGTGTCTCCATCGCCTGGAAACGGGGCGCGGCTGCGGCGCTTGCCGAATTTAAGCCGCGAAACGGTAAGGATTACCGACTTTACCTGGGAGCGGCGGCAGTGGTCCTCATAATGACTTTTCCGGAATGGGGCCGGCCCCTCCTTGCGAAGCCTGCAAACCCCTGTGCGGCGGCAAACCCCTGTGCCGCCAG
>JAPYQX010000234.1 GCA_029937135.1 Nitrospinota bacterium | reverse complement strand
CCTATTTGCTCAACCCGTTCAGCAAAAAACTCCTCGGGGGTGAAATCCACCCGGGCGAAACCGTCGAGGCCGATCATGAGAGCGGCGCCGATGCGCTGACCTTCGCCATTGTGAAGGAGGCCGAGGAGGTGAGTACCTAGGCAGGGAGCATTGTTGGTGGTGGAAATCCCACCGGCGGCTTTCGTGAGTATTCGGGGAGCCGGCCGGGGGGCTGAATTCAATCTCTGAATTCATTCTGATAATGAATCCGAATTTCAAACGAAATTCCATAAAGGAGCGAGACGGAGATGGCTGGAAAAGTGATCGGAATCGATTTGGGAACGACGAACTCGGTCGTGGCGGTCATGGAGGGCGGCCAGCCCACCGTGATTCCCAACCAGGAGGGAAACAGGACGACCCCGAGCGTTGTCGCCTATACCAAGGACAATGAGCGCCTGGTGGGCCTTGTGGCCAAGCGCCAGGCGGTGACGAACCCCACGAACACTATCTACTCGAACAAGCGGTTCATGGGTCGGCGCTACGCCGAGGTGCCCGAAGAGGTCAAGATGGTGCCCTACGATGTGGTCGACGCCGACGGCGGCGTGCGCATTAAAATCGAGGGAGAGCTTCACGCCCCACCCGAAATTTCGGGGATGATCCTTCAGAAGCTCAAGCAGGCGGCCGAGGACTATCTCGGCGAAAAAGTCGAGGACGCGGTCGTGACCGTGCCCGCCTACTTCAACGACAGCCAGCGCCAGGCGACCAAGGACGCGGGCAAGATCGCGGGCCTCAACATCATGCGGATCATCAACGAGCCGACGGCCGCCGCGCTCGCCTACGGACTCGACAAGAAAAAAGACCAGTTGATCGCCGTCTACGACTTCGGCGGCGGGACGTTCGATGTCTCGATCCTCGAGGTCGGCGACAACGTGGTCGAGGTGAAGGCGACCAACGGCGACACCCACCTCGGCGGCGACAACATCGATCAGCTCATCATGGAGTGGATGCTCGACGAGTTCAAAAAAGATCAGGGGCTCGATCTCTCCCAGGATCCGATGGCCCTGCAGCGGCTCCGCGAGGAGGCCGAGAAGGCCAAGATCGAGCTTTCGAGCTCGCTGGAAACCGATATCAACCTGCCCTTCATTACGGCGGACGCATCGGGGCCCAAGCACCTGAACATCAAGCTCTCCCGCTCGCTGCTCGAGCAGTTGGCGGGCGACCTGGTGGAGCGGACCCTGGGGCCCTGCCGGAGGGCCATCGACGACGCGGGCGTCGAGCCGGGCCAGATTGACGAGGTGGTTCTCGTCGGCGGCTCGACCCGGATGCCCCTCGTTCAGGAAGCGGTGAAAAAATTCTTCGGCCAGGACCCCCACAAGGGGGTGAACCCGGACGAAGTGGTTGCCATCGGCGCGGCGGTTCAGGGAGGGATTCTGGCGGGCGATGTCAAGGATGTCCTCCTGCTGGACGTGACCCCGCTCTCGCTGGGCATCGAAACCCTCGGCGGCGTTTCGACGAGGCTCATTGATCGCAATACGACTATCCCGGTGAGGAAAAGCGAGACCTTCTCCACGGCGGCCGACAACCAGCCCTCGGTGGAGGTTCATGTCCTCCAGGGTGAGCGCGAGATGGCCAAGGACAATCGGACGCTGGGCAAGTTCCATCTCACCGATATTCCGCCGGCGCGGCGCGGGGTTCCGCAGGTTGAGGTCACCTTCGACATTGACGCCAACGGAATCGTCAGCGTTTCGGCGAAGGACCTGGGCACCGGCAAGGAGCAGGCGATCACGATCACCAGTTCGAGCGGCCTCGGGGACGATGAAATCAAGAATATGGTGAACGAGGCCGAGGAGCACGCCGAGGAGGACAAGAAAAACCGCGAGGTGGTCGAGGCCCGGAACCAGGCCGACAGCCTGGCCTACAACACCGATAAAATGCTCAAGGAGAACGAGGATAAAGTCCCCGAGGACGACAAAAAGGCGATTGAGGAAGCCGTCGCCGAGGTGAGGAAAGTCCTGGAGAATGCCGACGCAAGCCTCGAGGAGATCAACGAGGCAAAGGATAAACTCGAGACCGCCTCGCACAAACTCGCCGAGGTGATGTATCAACAGGCGAGCGAGGGAGACGGTGTTCCCGGAGCCGGTGCTCCCGGAGGAGACGCCCCGCCCGAGAACGGAGGCGGCGCCGCGGATGGCGGAGCGGATGAGGCCGATGTCGTGGACGCCGAGTTCGAGGAAGTGGACAAGGACAAAGAGTAAACCCCCAGGCCCCCGGGAGAGTCAGGGCGAATGGCCAAAAAAGACTACTATGAGGTTCTCGGTGTCGGCCGAGGCGCGGCTGAGGATGAAATCAAGCGGGTTTTCAAGAAACTCGCCCGGAAATTTCATCCGGATGTAAATCCGGGCGACAAGAGCGCCGAGGACCGCTTCAAGGAAATCAGCGAGGCTTACGCCGTCCTTTCGGACAAGGACAAGCGCCGCAAGTACGACGCGATGGGACACGCCGCCTTTTCGGGCGGAAGCCCGTGGGGTGATCGCGGCGCGCCGCAAAACGTCGAGGATATTCTCCGCGAATTCGGTATCGGGGATATATTCGGTTCCATATTCGGCGGGGCGGGCGGCGGCAGGCCGGGCGGCGGCAGGCCGGGCGGCGGCGGCTTCTGGGGGGCGCCCCGTCCGCAGGGGCCGGTGAAGGGCAACGACGTCAACTACTCGATGGAAATCGGTTTTAACGACGCCCTCAGGGGTATCAGCACGACCATCACGGTTCCCAAGATTGAGAATCGAGGCGGCCAAACCCGCCGGACGACCGAGCGGATTCAGGTGAAGGTGCCCCCGGGCGTCTCGAACGGATCGAAGATACGGCTGGCCGGAAAGGGCGAGCCATCGCCTAACGGCGGGCCAGGCGGCGATCTGTTCATCATCACCAAGGTGC
Organism: Nitrospinota bacterium; assembly: GCA_029937135.1. Classification (GTDB taxonomy): domain Bacteria; phylum UBA8248; class UBA8248; order UBA8248; family UBA8248; genus UBA8248. Next base: position 1,940 of record JAPYQX010000234.1, on the reverse strand, counting down.
GCCCCCATGAATATTTCGAGAGAAAGGGCGACAACCTTCATCTCGATCTGCCTGTCTCCCTGTCCGAGGCCCTGCTGGGAACGCGGGTGGAGATTCACACCTACGAGGGAACCACGAAGATGACGATTCCGCCCTGCACCCAGGCCGGACAGACCTTCCGCCTCAACGGGAAGGGCGCGCCCCGCCTCAAGGGGTCCGGCAAGGGCGATCTGTATGTGAAGGTTCAGGTGCAAATCCCCAAGCATCTCGACGAGGGTAGCCAGGAGTTGATTCGAGAGTTTGATCGGAAAAACCCCGCGGACCCGCGCTCCGAGATGACGGGCGTGAGTATTTAGCGTGGGTATTAGCGCAGGTGGTTAGGGTAGCCAGTTAGGAGACACCGATGGCGCGCCAGGTACAGAGAAAAGACGGCAAGTACAGGATTAGCGTTGTGGCCGAGATGTTCGATGTTCATCCCCAGACGCTCAGGATGTACGAGCGCGAGGGGCTGCTCGAGCCGGGCCGGAGCGAGGGGAAAACGCGCCTCTACTCCGATGAGGATCTCGAGCGCGTGGAGATGATACTCACCCTGACGCGGGAGATGGGCGTCAATCTGGCGGGCGTTGAGGTGATCATCGACCTCAGGGCCAAGCTGGTCATGGCGGTCGAGCGGCTGACCGAGTTCGAGGAGATTTTCAGGAGCGACGCCATGCAGGAGTTGCACGATCAGCTCAGGTACGTGAGCCCCGAAAAGGGCGTGATGATCCCGCTGCGAACGGCCAAACTGGTCCGGCTGAAACGGAGATCGAATTGAGCGCGAATTCGATCAAGACGTTCCTGTTACTGGGGCTATTGACCGCGCTGATTTTGTGGGTCGGAAATCTCGTGGGTGGGCGCGCCGGGCTTGTCATCGCGCTGGTTTTGGCCGTTGCGATGAACGGCTACAGCTATTGGTACTCGGACAAGATGGTGCTCTACTCCACCGGGGCGCAGGAAGTTCTCCCCGAGCATGCGCCCGAGATTTACGGGATGGTCGCCGGCCTCGCCCAAAAGGCGGGGCTACCGATGCCCAGGGTCTACATCGTGCCCGAGGAGGCGCCCAACGCCTTCGCCACCGGACGGGACCCCGAGCACGCCGCTGTCGCCTTCACCGAGGGAATTCTCGAGACGCTGAGCCGCGAGGAGCTCGAGGGCGTCACCGCTCATGAGCTGGCCCACATCGGGAATCGGGATATTCTCATCGGCACCGTCGCCGCCACCCTGGCCGGTGCGATCATGTACATCGCACAAATGGCCCAGTTCGCGGCCTTCTTCGGCATTGGCCGGAGGGATGACGAGGAGGGAGGCGGCGGAATTTTGGGAATTTTGTTGGCGGCGATTGTCGCGCCGGTGGCCGCGATGCTGCTTCAGATGGCGGTAAGCCGCTCGCGCGAGTATCTGGCCGACGCGACCGCGGCGCGAATTGCCGGTAGCCCTTACGGTCTGGCCGACGCGCTCGGGCGTCTCGAGGAGGAGGCGCATCGCCAGCCGCTGGGATGCGCGAGCGAGGCCACCGCCCACATGTACATCGTAAATCCCTTGTCGGGGGGAGGGCTCGCCGGGCTGTTCAGCACCCATCCGCCGATGGAGGAGCGGGTTCGAAGATTATTGGATATGCGGTAGAAAAATCACCGGAGGAAAAAGGTTCATGGATCGAGTTGAGTTGAGTCCCACACCCGCGGACGAGGAAGATGCCGGAGCAGAGGCCGGCGAGGGTGCGGGAGAGAGCGAGAGCGAGGCCGAAGAGCAGGGGCCAAAGGTTGTAGATCGGCGGCGCCTCCGCGTGGAGGAGGACGCTGAGGCGGCCGAAGGAGAGCTGGCGGATTTTGTCCGCAAGCCCACTTTCGTCGAGGAGCTCGAGAAAAAAGTGGCTGCCGCCGAGGAGAAGCTTCACGAGCATATCGACCGGCTCGATAAGGAGT
>JAPYQX010000233.1 GCA_029937135.1 Nitrospinota bacterium | reverse complement strand
CGGTCGGTTCGGCTCCGCCCTGCCCATAGCAGACCGGGCCGGGCGCGGCCCCCGAGTTCCCAAGCTCCCGGGCCCTTGAGTTCCCGGCCTACGCCTCTCCCGAGACCTACACCCCGGCCACCTCGCCGAGCGGATCCTCACCTCGAAGACCTCTTTGGAAGGCGAGCGCAAACAGGTCACCGTTCTATTTACTGATTTGAAAGGCTCGATGGAGCTTCTGGGCGACCGCGACCCGGAAGACGCCCGCGCGCTTCTCGACGCCGTGCTCACTCGAATGATGGAAGCCGTCCACCGCTACGAAGGCACCGTCAATCAGGTGATGGGCGACGGCATCATGGCGCTGTTCGGCGCGCCGCTGGCTCTTGAGGACCGTGCCCAGCGCGCCTGCTACGCCGCCCTCGCCATCCAAAGCGCCATCAAGACTTATGCGGAGGAAGCGAGAAGAGAACACGGCGTCGAGGTCCAGGTCCGCGTGGGGCTCAACTCGGGCGAGGTCGTGGTCAGGACCATCAGCTCGGACCTTAAAATGGACTACACCGCCATGGGCCAGACGGTGAATCTCGCCGCCCGGATGGAGCAGATAGCCCCCTCGGGCGGCATCCGCATGACGGCGGACACGCTTCGCTTCTGCGAGGGCTTCGTTCAGACCGAATCCCTCGGCCCGGTCCCCGTCAAGGGGATGACGGAAGCCGTCGAGGTTTATGAGCTAACGGGAGCGGCCTCGGGGCGCACGCGGTTTCAGGCCATCGCGGCGGGCGGGCTCAGCCGGTTCGTCGGGCGCACAGACGAGATTGAGGACCTGGAGTCATCCCTTCGCAAGGCGGGCGAGGGCCACGGCCAGATATTCGCTACTGTCGCCGAGGCGGGCGTCGGCAAATCGCGTCTCTACTGGGAGTTCATCCGCTCTCCCCGGACGAAGGACTGGCTTGTCGTCGAGAGCGGCTCGGTTTCGTATGGAAAAGCGACGGCCTACAAGCCCGTCATTGACCTGCTCAAGGCCTACTTCGCCATCGAGGACGCGGACGATCACCGCCGCATCCGCGAAAAAGTCACGGGAAAAATCCTCACGCTAGATGAATCGCTCACCCCGGCGATTCTTCCCCTCCTCTCTCTTCTCGAAGTGACGATTGAAGATGAGAGCTGGAACAATCTCGACCCGCCCCAACGGCAGCGGCGGACACTCGACGGCGTGAAGGGGCTAATGCTCCGGGAAGCCAAGGTCCAGCCGCTGTGTTTGATCTTTGAGGACCTCCACTGGATCGACACCGAGTCGCAGGCGCTTTTGGATTCTTTTGTCGAGAGCCTTCCGGGAGCGCGGGTGCTCCTTCTCGTCAACTACCGGCCCGAGTACGAGCACGGCTGGGCGAACAAGAGCTACTACACCCGGCTTCGCCTCGACCCGCTTTCCTCCGAAGGCTCGGAGGAACTTCTGTCTGCAATTCTCGGGGATGACGCAAAACTCGAACCACTTAAGAAGCTTCTTACCGAGCGCACCCAGGGCAACCCGTTTTATCTAGAGGAAAGTGTCCAGACGCTTATCGAGAGCGGGGCGCTCACGGGCGGTCCGGGTGCATACAGGTTGACCGAGGAGGTCTCCAAAATCCAGGTTCCCTCCACCGTTCAGGCCATCCTCGCCGCCCGGATTGACCGCCTCCCGCCCGAGGACAAGCGTCTGCTTCAGACCGCATCCGTCATCGGAACCCACGTTCCCTATCCTCTCCTCATGGCCATCGCCGAGATGTCAGAGGAGGAATTGCAGCGCGGCCTTTCGGCCCTTCAGGCGTCTGAATTCCTTTACGAGACAAACCTCTTTCCGGAACGGGAGTTCACCTTCAAGCACGCTCTCACGCACGAGGTGACATACGGAGGTCTCGTTCAGGAACGGAAACGCGCCCTTCACGCCTCCGTCATCGAAGCCATTGAGATGCAGGGGGAATCCCGGCTCGATGAATATTATGAGCAGCTTGTTTATCACGCCTTTCGTGGAAGCGTATGGGATAAGGCCATTATTTATTCAAAACGAGCAGGTGAAAAAGCATTTCAGCTTTCAGCCAACGAGGAGGCTATCGCCCTTTTAAGAAATGGCCTAGCGATACTCGACAATTTTGCGGACGCTACTGTGCGCGACAAACATGAACTCGATTTTCAAATCGCGCTTGGCCCGGCCTTGATGGTTGCAAGAGGTTACGCATCACCGGAGGTGGAGACAGCCTACCGCCGGGCACAGGAATTATCTCATAAATTGGGAAACACATCGCAGTGGTTTCCTATTACCTGGGGGCTTTGGAGGCATTGTTTCATGCGCGCCCAGCTGAGTGCCTCTCGGGATATTGCCGGCCAATATTTGGAAATGGCCCAGCAAGCACAAGACGATGCACTGATACTTTCTGCGCACCATTCACTCGGGGCGACCATGATATTTCAGGGTGAGCCCGTCTCGGGCCGTACACAATTGGAGAAAGGCTACTCCCTTTACGACCCAAAGAAACACCAGGAACTTGCCTTCCAGTATGTGATGGATACAGGTGTGTGGTGCCTGTCTTATGGCGCATGGCCCTCTTGGTTGCTTGGCTACCCAGATGAGGCGCGGGAAAAAGCTCACTCTGCCATCGCGCTCGCAGAAGAATTATCTCATCCTGTTAGCATTGGCAGTGCACTGACCTACGCCGCCTGGCTCTATGCCATGTGCCGGGATGGCCAAGCGGCGTTGAAGTACGCTGAGGCTGGTATTGCTTTATGTCGCGAGGCAGGATTTCCTCAAATCGAAACGCTGGCAAAGACATTTCTGGGGTGGTCGCGAACCCAGAAAGGTTTTGCGAATGAAGGGCTCGAACAGATGCGGGAAGGCCATCAAAATCACGTGACAATAGGAGTGCTCTTAAATTCGGCTTTGGTTTTACCGCTCCTCGCTGAAATATGTGGCAGAGAAAATCAGATAGAAGAAGGTCTCGAATTTGCGGATCAAGGACTGGCCCATGTCCATGAATATGGCGAGCGTTTTTGGGAACCAGAGAACCATCGAATTAAAGGGGAATTATTACTTCAACAAGGCAAAGAAGAAGAGGCGATTTCGCATTTTCAGGGGGCACTAAATATAGCGCAAGACCAAAAAGCGAAATCTCTTGAACTGCGCGCCGCCATGAGCCTGGGCCGCCTGTGGCAAAGCCAGGGCAAATAAGACGAGGCCCGGGAGCTTCTGGGAGGCGTCTACGGCTGGTTTACCGAAGGGTTCGATACGCCCGACCTCATGGATGCGAAGGCCCTGCTCGATGAGTTGTCATGACATGTACCGCGAGATGGAGATGACCTACTGGCTGGAAAAAGCCGAGGCGGCGATGGCGGGCCGGTCTTAGATAGGGTGCGCGGAACTAACGTTGATTTGAAGAGTCCAGGGAGGCATCGTATGAAAGTTGCTTTCATCGTCTTCGACAATTTGACCATGCTCGATTTTGTGGGATTTCAGGATCCCATCACCCGGCTCAGGACCATGGGGTATTTGCCGGACCTTGAATGGCGTGTATGCGCTCAGACCCCAGAGGTAACCGACGGCACAGGACTTCGCCTTAAGGTGGACGAAATTCATCAACCGCTCGAAGGTTATGACTTGATTTTTGTTCCGGGAGGAATGGGGACGCGAAGCCTTAAGGACGACGAGGATTTCATTGGCTGGATTCGCTCGGCCACACCTTGCCGCTACAAAGTATCGGTCTGCACGGGTTCGTTGATCCTGGGGGCCGCGGGGTTCCTTGAGGGCAAGAATGCCACCACACATCCAGCCGCCTACGACCTTCTTGCGGCATATACGCCAAAAGTTGTACGAGAGCGGATCGTGGACGAGGGAGACCTCATCACGGGGGGCGGTGTTTCTTCCTCCATCGATCTGGGTCTTTACCTTTGCGAGCGGTTCGCGGGAACCGAGGCCCGCCAGAAAATTCAAAAGCAGATGGACTACCCCTATCAAGCGGCTTTCCCTGTGCGGCATTAGTCACGCCGGATCTCCAGGACGCTAAGGCCATGCTTGAAAGGTCGTCGCGAGTTGGAGATGACTTTTAGTCTGGGGAAGGCCGAGGCGGCGATGGCGGAGGCGGGATAGCCGTGAACTTAATGAGATTGGCGTCGCGCACAACGCCTGACAATAATCGTATCAAACACAAGGGAGAGGGCAATGGCCGGATATGTCATCGCGCAGATCAAGGTGAACGATCCCGAACCGTACAAAGAATACGTCAAGCAAAATCTGGAGATCGTCGAGAAATACGGGGGCAAGTTTCTGGCCCGCGGCGGAGAGGTGGAGGTGCTCGAAGGGGAGCCCCCCCATCCGAGAATCATCGTGCTCGAATTCCCCAGCGTCGCGGCGGCCCGCAAATGGTACGACTCGCCCGAGTACGAGGGGGCAAAATCCATCCGGATGGCCTCGGCGGATACGAATCTGTTGATCGTCGAGGGCGCATAGGCGCTCCCCCGGACGGAAGTCCCCCGGACAAAAACGGGCGGTTGTTCCCCGCCCGCCCAGGTGGCATCATGGCTCCGTGGGCGGCATCCCTGCCGCCCGGCCGCCTGGCCGCCCCGCGGAGGATCTGGAAAGATGAACCCCCGACGCGCCCTGCCCGTTGTCCTCGCCGCTGTGCTGGCGGCGGGTTGCGGAGTGAACCTGAGAAACATCGAATCCGGCGCGAGTTTCGCCGCGCCCTCGGGCGTCACTTCGCGCACCTCGCCAAAACTCGCCGTACACCCGATCAAGCGAATCGCCGTCCTCCCTTTCCGGAACGAGTCGAGGGTCGAGAAGGCGGGGGTGCAAATCGCCAATATTTTCTATCAGGGTCTCGTGCCCGCTACCCGCTACGAGGTCCAGCCC
>JAPYQX010000232.1 GCA_029937135.1 Nitrospinota bacterium | reverse complement strand
CCCGAACATGGGATTTCCTCATGGAATAGGTTGTCGGAATGGCCGGAGCCTGAACGGCCACGGGGAGTGTATCCTATTTGTCCGCCGATTGGGAGGCGGTCTATTGCGGAACCTCGAGGCTCCTGAAGCCTTCCGCGCACTCGATGCCGCCCGCCTCCCCGGTGGTCTTGGCCCACTCGCGCATCCGGGGGATGAGTTCCTCGATGTCGTCAATCTGGCTCTTGTGGCAGGCCAGGGCCTTCATCTTGAGATCGAAGGTTTCGGCGATGTCGAACCAGGTATCGAGGATGCCGCGCCCCCCAAAGAAGGCCTCTTTGGGGGAAAAGGGCTCAAGACCCTCTTCGATTAACTCTGGGAAGAAATTCGCGTTCCCCACGGCGGGGTAGAGTGCATCGAAGGCCGCTTGGGCGACCGCGCGATGATCACTGTGGTACCCGTAAAAACTGTCATATGCGTCCTTGGCCGGGTCGTCCGAGATGATGAGGCCGGGTTTCACTTTCCGCATAATTCGCACGAGGTCGCGCCTGAGGGCGGGTGTGTTGGCCAGCTCGCCGTCCGGGTGGCGAAGGAAGTGAACCGCCCGCACCCCCACTACCTCGGCGGCGGCGCGTTGCTCGCTCTCCCTGATGGCCCATCGCTCCTCATTGGAGAGGGACGGTCCTCCGTTGCCGCCGAAACCCTTTTCCCCGCTCGTGCAGACAACATATTCGACGTGGCGTCCCTCGCGGTTCCAAAGGGCGGCCGAACCGGCGCAACGAAACTCGAGGTCGTCGGGGTGGGCGGCGATAGCGAGAATTTTTTCGTGATCCATCCCTGATTTCTCCAAGGCATATCCTGAGCGGAGGGCTTGCCGGATAAACTGGCGATTTATATAGCAGGAGGCGTTGCACTCGCCAAGGGGCCTAGGTGAAGGATGGGGAAATGCTGGTATTTTGGCTCCGTTTGTTCGATCTTGGCGGGAACGGGCGAATTAATCTTTCTTTCTTACGATAAGGAGAAAAAGATATGGCGAGGATCAGCCTGATAGACGACAAAGCGAAAGGCCCCCACGAACCCTTCTTTGAGCGTTCCCGGGAGCTCTGGGGAACGGTGCCCAGCTTCTATCGTGTCCTGGCCCACTCGCCCGAGGCGCTGGAACATATCATCGGTCTGACCAGAGCGCTTCGGGGCAGGTGGCGCGGCGAGCCGGGGCGCCTGCGGTTGATGCAGCTCGCCATCCTCACCCCCAGCATCATGAATGCGTGCGTCATATGAACCGAGCACAACAAAGGGCTCGGTCGAGCCTCCGGCCTCACGGACAAGCACTTCGAGGCCCTCGCGGGGGATTGGGAGAAAAGCGCGCTATTCGATGAGAAAGAAAAATCGGTGATTCGCTGGGCGGCGGCGCTCACCGAAAACAGCGCTCCGGGCGACGATGCTGCGTTCGATGCGTTGAAAGGAATTTTCACAGAGCGGGAAATAGTCGAACTGACGCTGTTCACCTGCCTTTTCAACGCTTGGAACCGTCTTCAGGATGGTTTTCACAATCCGGTCGAGGCCAGTTCGGATCAGGTTCAATGGCAGGACTGGAGCGGGGACGGGGAGCAGGTTTCGTAATTCTCACCCGGTTTCGGGTGAAGCCCCCCCCCGGATGGAATTCGTTGTTGAGGGAGAAGTTTGTTGTGAAAGCCTCCGAACCAGGTGAATCCCGAGGCATGGGGGGGAGGAGGATATCATCCCGGGCAGGGGATTTCCCCGGTGTAGGGGGATTCGTGCCAATTTTCGTCAATGTCTGATATACTGACCGTAGTATTGGTTGTTTGAGAGCGGGAAATACTCCTAAAAAAGGAATTATTGAGAATGGTTGAAGAAATCGCGAATTCATCCGGTTTGAATATCAGGTTGGGGGCGCTCACGCCGCCTCGGACTTTTTTGTTTCGGTCCCCAAACTCTCGGATGAGCCGCTCCATCCGAAGGATTTCAGCACCGGTGGTTTTAAAATCGACTTGGCGAAATGCCCGAGAATCGGCGATACCTCGGATTGCACCATCAATTTATACGACATCACGCTATCGGGCCTGACCGGAACCGTTGTGCATATATTCGAAAATCAGTCGGATCCGCCCACATGGTCCGTAGGTCTTTCGATCAACGTATCGGAAGATGAACGCGACCAACTCGCCTCTCTGATGATGGCCTTCATTAACAAGGAAGAAGAGCTGGCCTGAGTCCGGCCTGAGCCCGGCTTGATTCCGAAGGCCTAACAGGTCAGCCGGAGAATTTTCTCAAGAATATCCTGTTCACTCAGCCGGCCTTATCTGAAGCCGGCTTCATCTTAAAAACCGTTCGCGATAGCACCCCTGCTATATTTGATTGGGCTCATCGCCCGCCTTGCGCTCGATGGAACGGGGCAGCGCGTGTGTAATTCCCCTCACAGAGAGTCCATCGCGTTGAGAAGATGGGCCTGGGGCGGTCCTTCCATCAGGTCGCCCAGCTTTGCGCGAAAATTCTTGTAGTGCGGCATTTCGCGGTGGGCGTCGAGGGCGGCTTGATCACGCCAACATTCAAATAAGTGAAGCGAGTTGCCGCCGTCCTGGGGAGTATAGAGGTTATAGAGGATACAGCCTTCCTCCGCGCGGGAGGTGGCGCACATTCCCTGAAGCAGGGCCCCGGCGCCGGTTTCTTTTCCGGCCTGGGGTGTGAGCGTTACAAATATGAACACGCGGTCGTCGGCCATGATTGATCTCTCCTGAATATCTTTTGAGGGCGAAAGCGGCCCGGGCGATTATTCGCCGAGCGCCTTGTTCCAGCTTTCAACGTTTTCGCTCTGCGCTTCGAGGAGGGCGGCGGTGTCTCCCTCGATGGTGATTTTATCGACTGTGTCGTCTTGCTGGATCTTGTTCACGACCCGCTGGCCCTCGGTCACGCGGCCGAAGATGGTGTGCTTTCCGTCGAGCCAGCCGCATGCGGCATGGGTGATGAAAAACTGGGAACCGTTGGTGCCGGGGCCCGCGTTCGCCATCGAGAGGATGCCGGGGCCGTCGTGGGAGAGTTTGGAGGTGCACTCGTCCTCAAAGGCGTAGCCGGGGCCGCCGGTGCCCGTTCCGCTCGGGCAGCCGCCCTGAATCATGAAATTTTCGATCACGCGATGGAAGCTAAGGCCGTCGTAGAAACCTCGCTGGGCTAGGTTGACGAAATTCGCCACTGTCACCGGGGCGTGCTTCTCGTGCAGGTCGAGCGCAATATCGCCCCGGTTGGTCGTCATGGTTGCCTTTAAAGTCATCGTGTTGCTCCTTTGAGAAAATAATCCGAACCGGAAAGCCCGGATTCGTTAGCGTCCTACAGGGAAAATTCGATGGGAGATTAACAAATGAGAGCGGGGGAGGGAATGGCCGCCGCCGATCCGGCGCTGGGGTGAGGGGTTGGCGCTGATCCGGCGCTGGAATGAGAGAGGCGTCGTGGGGCTAAATTTCCAGCCACCTCGCGAGAAAGCATGGTTTGAGCCGATATGCTAGAGTCCGGCCCGAAATGACCGACCTCCCGTTCAGCGGTATCCGGGGCGAATACCTCGCCATCGCATCTTCTATTCTCTATGCAGGAACCCTCGTCGGTATCCGGCGCGGAATGATGGGCGGAACCCCCCTTGCCGCCCTCCTGACGGTGAACTCGATTGTCGCGGCGGGCGGGCTCGTCGCGGCGGCACTTCGAGGATCGCTATTCACAACCTCCCTCGCGCCGCTCCTGTGGTTCGCCGTGATCGGAATTTTCGCCCAGGGGATAGGCACGCTCACCCATTACACGGGTATCGAGCGGATGGGGGTGAGCCGTTCGACCGCCATTCAATCGTCCTCGCCACTCTGGGGGATAGTTTTCGCGGTTGTCGCGCTGGGCGAGCGCCCGGGAGTGGCCGTTGTGGCCGGTACGATGACCATCGTGGCGGGGGTGGTCCTGCTCGCATATCCAAGGGAGGAAGACGGCGGGGGCGGATGGTTCCGGGGTGCGCTCGTATTTCCGGTAATCTCGTCGGTGGCCTATGCTTTTGTGCCGGTTTTCGCGAAATTCGCCTATATCCATCAGCAAACCCCGCTGCTGGGTTTCGGAGTCGCGTTCACGGCGGGGACGCTTACCATGCTTGCCGGGCGGCGTTTCCTCCCGAGGGGTGGAAAGATAGCGGCGGATTTCAAGAGTCTGACGCTGTTCGCCGGGGCGGGACTGTTGAACCTCGGAGGGTCGGTCTTATTCTGGAGCGCCCTGGTGACCGGAGAGGTGATCATCATTCTCCCCATCAGCCGCCTCTACCCGTTATGGGTCCTGATTTTGAGCGCTCTCTTTCTGGGGAGCCAGGAGAAAATTACGGGCAGGGTTGTATCGGCCGGGGGGATGGTGGTGGCCGGAGGCGTGTTGGTCACTGTTTTTTAGTAGGATTGAATTAATTTCCGTTGGCCGGAAGGCCGTGCCGGTTCGCGTCCGGCCCCGGGGACCATCTCTCCTGCCATCCCTGCTGCTTTCTCGACCGCCCGCGCGCCTTAGGTTGGCCGATGATGACCTTATTATAAAGCGCCCCTGGCGGAGTTAGCTCCCGGCCAGCAGGTCCCCGATATTTTTGAAGCGCACCTCCCTTCGCATCACCCTCCTTCATCCTCCTGGACGCATACGAAAATCAGGCGCAAACTTATTCATGTCATTTTCTGCCATCAAATTCAGGGGGGAATTTTGCATGGACATCGAAGCGCGATTCGAAGACCTCGAAAATAAACTTCGCCGCCAGGACGGGAAACTCCTCTTTCACAAGCGCCTCTGGATGGGCGTGGCCTGTTTGCTCGCCGGGGTGACCTTACCCCTTCAAACCGGTCCATGCTGAATGGGAGTATTTTCGATACTCTT
>JAPYQX010000231.1 GCA_029937135.1 Nitrospinota bacterium | reverse complement strand
AATCAACTCCTGTCCGGGGTGAATGCGGGGCCGCTGGCGGTGGAGCCGGTAGCGCGGCCAAGGCGCACCCCGCCGGCCGAAAACGCGCAGAGACTTGTTGGCGCGTACGAAAAAGCCCTTGTCGAGGCAGGAGGGCGAAACGACAGGCTCGTGGCTCTGGATGCGGACCTGATACTCGATTGCGGGTTGATCTCGTTCCGCGATTCTTTTCCGGACCGTTTTTTCGAGTGCGGAATCGCCGAGCAGGACATGGTCTCCCAGGCGGGAGGGATGGCGCTGAAGGGCCTCCTGCCCGTGGTGCATTCGTTCGCCTGTTTTTTGACCCCACGGGCCAACGAGCAGATTTATAATAATGCTACCGAGAAGACGAAAATTATCTATGTGGGTTCGCTGGTCGGCCTGGTGCCGGGAGGCCCGGGTCATTCCCATCAGTCGGTGCGCGACATCTCGGCGCTTTCCGCCGTTCCGGGCCTGACCCTGCTTGAGCCTTGCTGCGAGAGTGAAGTGAGGATGGCGGTTGATTATGCCACCGAAACGGCGGCTTCCAGCGTTTACCTGCGTTTGGTTTCGATCCCCTGCGCGATTCCGTTCGACCTACCGGCGGTTTATCGCCTCGAGGAGGGGAGGGGAGTGGCCCTGACCGAGGGAGCGGATGCCGTCCTTTTCTCCTACGGCCCGGTGATGCTGGTCGAGGCGTACAAGGCGGCGGAGTCTCTCCGCGCTGGGCGTGGGGTGGCCCTCAAGGTGGTCAACCTGCCTTGGTTGAACCGCGTGGATGATGATTGGCTTCAGGCCGTCCTCGGAGAGTGCCGATCGGTGTTCACCGTGGACAATCACTATACGGCGGGCGGTCAAGGCGAGATGCTGGCCGCCGCCATCGCCGGGCTGGGATTGTCCGAGGGAGTCAGGGTCACCCGGTTTGGTCTCGATGAAATTCCGGCATGCGGCACGAACGAAGAGGTGCTGCGTTATCATGGTCTTGATTCCGAAAGTCTTGTGGCGAGTATCGCCCAGACTCTCGGGCGAGGATGAAAAGGCCGATTTTTTTCACATCTCGAAAAATGCAAGAATTCGGCGAGGTCCCCAACCTAGAGGTTACCGGGTAAGTGGTGAAACGCGTTTTATTCCTTCCGCATAATCTTCGGCGAGCCTATTTTCTGAATTTGTTGCGGCAATTTAAGACCGCCGCCGACTGGGAGATTGGCGTCGTCGCATCCGCTGACTCGCGCAGGGACTATGACGGCATCGTCGATTCCGACGAGAGTTATTTCAGGTCGCCGGATTTCGCCCGCAGAGAAGGATGGGAGACTGAATCCGGGGAAAGGGAGAGAATATCTAATCTTATTGGGGAATGTGAACGGTTAACCGGAATTTCATCTAGCCGCGTTTTGCTCGCCGGGGAGCGAGACATCGGGCGGGGATACAGCAAGGAGTTTTACCACTGGCCGCCAAACAAACTCACCAGATTCGCTAATAAAAATAATGAATTTCCGGCGAAAGCCCTTGAGCGGATGTTTTGGTTTGCCGACGACGCTCTCAATCGGTTTCGGCCCGACCTCATTCTTTCGGGCGCGACTCCAATGCCGCTCCATTTCGTTTTTTCGCTTGTGGCCGAGCGAAAAGGGATACCGCTGGTGGCTAATCGCCAGTCGAAGGTGTACTCCCGGCGAATATACTGGACCATGGATCGCACGATGTTTAACACGCGGACCCGCAGCCGCTACGCCGGGATAGCGGAGTCTCGGGGGCCTGTGAGTCAAACAAGCCGGGAGCATATTGATGGGTTTCGAGAAGAGCCCAAGACGGTTCACTACATCGACGAAAACTGGCGGAAAGCGAGCCAGGTCAAGTGGGGTGCGATCCACTGGAATTTTGTTCTCTTGGCGCTAAGGCGACTCGACTATATTGTTCGAAAGCGAAAAAAGGGGGTTCCGCCGAAAGAAGTGCTCCAGGGAATTGCGGGGTTTTACCGGGAAAGATATCTGACGTTTCGGCAGGAGCGAATGTTTCGAAAATTTGAACCCGAACAACTGGCTTCCTTTAAGTACATTTATTGTCCCTTGCACAAGGAGCCCGAGCTGGCCGTAAACTTTCAGGCCCCGCATTGCCATAATCAGAAAGAATTGATCGCTTGCCTGAGCAAAACCCTCCCGCATGGGGTCAAATTGCTGGTGCGCGAGCATCGATTCAATCTGGGGCGCCGTCCGACGGCATATTACAAAACGCTTCTCGGATATCCCGGTGTCGAGTTAATCCACCCATTTGATCCGCAGTTCAAATACATCCGGAATGCGGACCTCATTATTACGGACAATGGTTCCACCGGATGGGAGGGAGTGTTGCTTAATCGCCCGGTGATCACCTTGGCGCGAACTTTCTATGACCCGCCCCGGCTTGCCACTAATGTGCCGGCGCCGGCGGATCTCAATTCAGCGATTCTTCGTCTTTTGTGCGATCCGAAAGAATACGACCGCGAGGATTATGACAGGCGCATCGGCTGGTTTTTGGATGCGGAGTGGGAAACCACCTTGCCCGAGGATGAAGACCATTTCGAGGAAAGCCTTCAGACCATAGAAAAATTGGTGTCCGAGGGTTCAAGCGCCAACATTCATTTTGAATCCTCAGTCAAGGTGAAAGGGTGTCATGCAGGATAAGGAGCGGGAGCCGCGCTCTCTGGGGGTTATTCCCGCCCGGGGCGGGTCGAAGAGGCTTCCCCGGAAAAATATCCTCCCCGTGGGAGGAAAGCCCCTGATTGCCCATACCATCGAGGCGGCGCAGCAGGCTAAAAATCTGACCGATTTTCTCGTTACCACCGAGGACGACGAAATTCTCAAGGTCGCACAGGATTTCGGCGCCCCGACGCCGTTTAAGCGGCCGCCTCACCTTTCGGGGGATAACGTGCGAAACAATGAAACCATCGAGCACGCGCTTCTTTTTATGGAGGAGAAAACGGGAGAGCGCTACGATATTGTTGTCCTTCTCCAGCCCACCGTGCCCATCCGGTCGGGGGAGCATATTGATCAGGCCGTGAAACTGCTGTGGGAGTCGGATTTGCCGGCGTTGGCCAGCGTGAAAGGCCCTTTTAAAAAACGGGATCCGGTTTTGAAGCGTTTAAGGGATAATGTGCTCGAACCCTACCGCGACGAGTCGGAGGGGGACAGCCGGGAAGCTTTTTATATATACAATGCTTCTATTTACGCGATTAAAAGAGATTATTTCCTGAGAGAAAAAAAAATCGTTTCGGACAGACAAGTTCCCCTGATCATGGATGAGTACCACTCGGCCGACATCGATACGATGTCTGACATCCTGGTGGTGGAAGCTTTCATGAAACACTTGGGAAGATTTTAAATTACAGGAGAGGGATATGTCTAATATAAGAAAACTTGAAGGTGTGATCCCGGTTCTGGTGACACCAATGCATGAAAACGGGGACATTGACGAGGAAGGTATCGAAAGGCTGGTCGAATTCCTGGTCGGAAAGGGCGTCGGGGGTATGTGGGTGCTCGGAACTGGCAGCGAGGATATGAACTTGACCTACAAAAAACGCCTTCAGGTGGCTCGCCGCGTCACGGCGGCCAACAAAGGGCGAATTTCTCTCGTCCTCGGCGCGGGCTTCTTTGCGCTCGAAGACACCTTGAATTTCATGCGCGACACCGAGGATCTCGAATTCGATACTTATCATGTGATGCCGTATCATCCGGTCTACAGCGTGGACCTTTTGCAGTGGCATTACAGGCATGTGGCGGATAACGCACCCAAGCCGATTTGGATGTATACGAGCGCGAACTGGTGCCGGCCGATAACCCCCGAGGACGTTCTCGAGTTGAAGGGCTACCCCAACATCGCCGGCATCAAATTCAGTTCAAGCAACGCGACGCACAACATGAAGGTATTGGCCGCGGGAGACGACGATTTTCAGGTGACCACCGCTGTGGTGAGTCAATTTTACGCATGCCTCCGGATGGGGACCAAGGCCCATACGAGCAGCATCGGTAGCGCCCTCCCTGAGGAGATGCTCGAAATTTACCGTCTTTTCAAAGAGGAAAAGCACGATGAGGCGCTCGCCGCTCAGCGGAGCTTCAATAACTTCCTCGATGCGACGATGAAAGGGGCGGGTAAAGATAATTTCCTCAAAGGGGCCGAGGAGAAGTTTATTCTTTCGCTGAGAGGAATTTGCGAAAAACACATGTCGGCCTATTACCGGGAAGTGAATGAGGCCGAAATGGAAAATATAAAGGCGAAAATCAACGAATACGGAATATCTCTCGAGGGCTTGCCGAGCGGGGTGGCAGGCTGATTTATCGAATTGGCGGAGATATCCGGTATTTCTTCCGGGCCGGAAGCGTGTGGCCCTGATTGTCGTTAGGAGATTTGCTGAATACCGTGCATCCGGGATATCTTCAGTGGCGTTGTCCACTTTTTTACTGAAAACGTCCGTTTTTTGATCGGGTGAAATTGTTTCTCGCCGTGAATGAAAAAAATTCACAAAACCTGATTTTCGATCCGCTCTACCGCTGGCGGTCCATACGGCGGGGGGATTGGTGCATTCATTGTTTTGGCGATGAAGCCCCTGTCATCGAGATCGCGGATACGTTGATCGAGGTAGGGGTTGTCGATGCGGATGCGGCGGGAGCCGCGGCAAGGGGCCGCATCGGGCATTTTGCCGCCGTTTTCGAGTCTCAAAACTTTGTTTTGGGAATTGTTGACGCGTCCCGGACGATTCCCCTTTACTACGCCGCCAGTGAAGGTGAGTTTGTCGCCGGAAATTCCGCGCACCAGATCCGTAAGGCGGCGCACCTTGATACCGTGGACGAAACTTCGGCGTTGGAATCCATCATGGCCGGTTTTGTCACAGGCCCCTATACGC
>JAPYQX010000534.1 GCA_029937135.1 Nitrospinota bacterium | reverse complement strand
AATCTCGATAAATGGTGGACACCCCTTCCGGCCCCGGAGTTGGCCGAAGCGGCCCATTAGCCCCGTAAAGCTTTCGGAAAAGAAGAACAACGGGAAAAGAAAACGGGAAATTCCGAGCGTGGGACCTAGACTGATACTTTGACGGTGGAAAGCTGCTCGCGAAGATTAGAAACGGCGCTGGCCGGGCTGGTGAGGATTTTCGTGCCGATCTTCCGGGCAACGGCGGGAAGCGCGCGGGCCATCGAGAATTGACCCAGAAGAACGACATCGCAGGGCGGGCACTTAGACACGGCCTCGGCGATCAAGTTGTCGTGTTTTTCTCCATCTCCGGATAAAAGGGCCTCAAGGGCCCCGGGTACACACCACGAATCGGTCTCGATTTTCTGCCCTCGCATCCCGCTCATTTCGTCAAGTTCCTTGAGCATGGACTTTACAGATGGTTTGAACGTCGTGACGAGGCAGATGTGCGAGCCCGCCGCAAGCGCTTCCTCGAACATCGCCTCATTGGGCTTGAGGACCGGAATGTCCATCGAAGCCCGCGTCGTCTCGATGGCGCCGCCAAACGCCGAGCAGGAAAACAAAATCGCGTCGGCCCCGCCGTTTTTCGCGAAACAGGCGAGGCGGCCGATGCGCTCCGACAGGGCCGGGGTCAGTTCTCCCTCCCTGTCCAGATCCCGGCTCAAGGATTCATCCAGAAGGCTGGTGATCTCGGCATCGGGCCAGAGACGCGCGAAGGTTTCCTCGATAGGAGTAACGGCGGCGCGTGTGGCGTGAATGATTGCGATAGACGGCTTCATAGGTCCGGGCGAAAACCTCTCAAAACAAGAAAAGAATCAAGACGCGGATTTCAGACAATTTCCTCCGCGAATTGCAACTATTTCAAAAATACAGCAATTCGCGAATACGCCTCAAATCAATAACCCCCTTTTCCAGAAGGGGCTTTTACACTTATCGGCCAATCTACAGAACGCCTTAGCGGCGAGGGAGCGGCTTAATCGCGGGCGCGAATTCCGCTCCAAAATAACCGTTTCGCGCCCGAAACCCCTCACTCTATGGGGAATTC
>JAPYQX010000533.1 GCA_029937135.1 Nitrospinota bacterium | reverse complement strand
GAGGCGGTGGCGATCGCGTAGGTGAAGTGAAGACCCAGGCAGCTCTCAAGTAGGGGAACGATGGTAATATCCCGGGCCCCCGCGCGGGCTTCGAGAGTGGACAGAACCGAGTCCAGCCGCTCAACGTCCCCCGCCGTCTCCACCTTGGGGAGTATTATTCCGTAGGGACCCGCCGGTACGACGGCCTCGAGGTCCTTTTCCATTTCCCCGGTCGAGGGATGGTTCACCCGGACAAAAACCAGGGGCTTTTCCTTTCGATTGAGCGCTTCCTCGCGGCCAAGGGCTTCGGCGACATAGCCGCGAGCCTCGGGGCGTCTATCGCGGGGGACGGAGTCCTCCAGATCGAAGATAAGGGCGTCCGCTCCCGAGCGCGGGGCTTTTTCCATCATCCCGGGGCGAATGCCGGGGCTGAACAGTAAACTGCGAAACGGCCGCATGATGATTCCCCTGAATTATTCGGGTTTTCGTGAGTGGCGATATCCTATCAGGGCGCCGGGCGGGGGTGAAGCTCGGCGGGCTGGTTTCATTGACAACCCGGCGGCCGGGCCGTAGCCTGAACCCTCCCGAACACAGGCTATTCGCCGGGAATTTGAGTGAAAAAGGCACTCGCAAAAGGCGCCTGTGAAAAGGCGTCTCCGAAAAGGTGCCTGGTTTCATCCAAAACCAGGCGCCTGAAAAGAGGTCATTGTGCAGCCGGATTTATCGACCGAGGAAGCCGAAATCGTCCAAAAGGCACGGGAGATCGCCCGGCACGACATCCTGCCCATCGCCGCCGAGAGGGACCGCAACTACCCCCCCGACCGGGCCTATCCCTGGGAAATCACCGAAAAAATTGACGCGGCGGGGCTGAGGACGCTGACCGTCCCAAAGAAATACGGCGGCTTCGGGGCCCGCCACCTCCTTCAGGCGATGGTGACCGAGGAGATCGCCTACGGCGATCTGGGCGTGGCCGTCTCGCTGGACCAGACCTATAAATTCACCCGCCTCCTGACCGACGAAACCACCGAGGATCAGCGGGAGCGGTATCTGGGCGACTTCCTGAACGACCCCCGGGCGCTGCTCGCC
>JAPYQX010000230.1 GCA_029937135.1 Nitrospinota bacterium | reverse complement strand
GTCCCATCGTGAGATCGACCTTATCCTGGGTGATCAGTTTCTCGAAAAGTTTGATACTTTGCTGCTTGTCTGATTTGTCGTCAAATATGATCAATTTGATCTTTTTGCCTGCCCAGCCGCCTTTAGCGTTCTGCAAATCGACATAGAGCTTCCAGGAATTCACGAACCGTCCCGCAGGCTCAGCGTAGCGTCCCGTCTGAGAGACTGCGACGCCGATCGTGACTTCACCCGCCGCTCGGGCGTCCGGCGCCCACAATAGCGAGGTAGCCACTAGCGCGACCAGAGCAACTATCCAATTGTTTCTCATTGTTTGCCTCCTCCTTTAGGGCATGGATCGATGGGTGGTGCCGACGTTCCGGAATCACATATACCCCACCCAATATAGGGTGAGAGAACAAATCCCCCCCCCTTAAATTTGAAAAGAACTTGGATGTGAAAACGCCTTTGCGCATCCAAGGGGAAACAAGAAAAATTGGAATATTCCAGTATGGAAAATCCTATGTTATGAATATATTTAGCATAACACAAAAGGACCCAGGACAAGGACAAATTCCATACCTTGGCCAATTTTCTCACCGAATCAATAATTTCTAATATTTCAGTTGTTTCGATAGCAGAACAGGGGTTTTGAGCTGGTACAAATTCCCCCTTTTCCAAATTATCGAATTAGCTTCCTTGTTCTTGGAAGACGGTCACATGGACAACAACTCAACAAGTTTTCTTCGACTTTCCTCATCTAGACTTTTTTCGGGTCTTCATTGAAACGGAGAATCATGTTTCCGCGCTCGTCGGTAGCAGCCATTTGCCCAGGCAAGATGATTGTGGTGGTGTCTGTCTGCTCAACAATAGATGGTCCGTCAAACGAACATCCGGAAGGAAGTTCCGCCCGCATGTAAACGGGCGTATCGACAAAACCACCCATTTGCTGGAAGAAAACCCTCCTCGATCCGGCTGGGGATGGCTTCACTGAAGCGGAAGCCGGGGAAACCATTGAATCCCGCCCAAACGGCTTTGGTAGAATCGCGACAGCATCCACTCGAAATGTGACCACTTGTACTGGCGAATCGGGGGCGTATCCGTACATCCTCTCGTGCTCGACTCGAAACTCATTCACCAAAAGGACTATATTTTCGTCTTTTTCCAGTATTCCCTCCCGAACATCTATCCGTAACTCGTGGCTTTGACCAAGAAAACGCATGTCGAGACCTTTTAAAATTGACCACTGATCACGAGGAACCCGCTCTTTTTTGAGCCATGAGAGGGCGTCGTACTCTAATTTCTCAAAGACTTTGTTTATTTCGCCCATACCAGCTTCATCTAAATTCAGCATATGGGTTACGCTGAAGTCACGACGAATATCCGCAACCAAAAGACCGTCGGCGCATAGCAAGCCGGGTGCCGCTGGAACAAGAATCGTTTGAATCCCCAAATCGAGGGAAAGTTGGGAAGCAAGCAGGGGTCCCGCCCCCCCAAAGGCGGTGAGGGCGAAATGCCGGGGGTCGAATCCTCTTTCAACTGAAATTACCCGGATGGCCTTGATGAAATTTTCGTTCAGAATGGCCAGGACGCCTTGAGCCGCATCCTCTACGTCAAGGCCCAAAGGGCGGGCCACTTTTTCCTCAAGAGCGTGGTGCGCCAGTCTAGACTGGATGGGCATACGGCCACCCAAGAGGAATTCAGGGTGAAGGCGCCCGAGCACCACATTCGCATCGGTTACTGTAGGGTCTATCCCGCCCAAGCCATAGCAAGCAGGGCCTGGATTTGCTCCGGCACTCTTGGGTCCCACATGAAGAAATCCAGCTTCATCCACCCAAGCTACGCTCCCGCCCCCCGCTCCGATGGAATGGACATCGATCATGGGAAAGCGGACAGGGTGTCCTCCGACTTCTTTTTCACGTGCAAAGAGAGGCTCACCATTTTCAACAAGACAGACCTCGGTACTCGTCCCACCGACGTCGAAAGCAATTAGATTTTTAAAACCCATCTGCCCGGAAAAATGAACCGCTCCCATCACTCCCGCCGCTGGCCCAGAGGCGAGTAAGCGAACCGGCAGCCGCGCCGCCTCATCAGCCGAGGCCACACCCCCATTCGACTGAAGAATGAGGGGTCTTGTCTCAAGCCCCAACGTCTCCGTCCGTTTGTCCAGCTTGCTGAGATACTGGCGCATGACGCTCCCAAGGCTGGCGTTGATAACAGTAGTACTTACCCTCTCGTATTCTCGAAACTCAGCGAGAACTTCGTTCGAAGTGCACACAAAAATTTCGGGCAACCCCTCTTTTACCCAGGAGGCAACCAAATTCTCGTGCCGGGAATTTTTGTAGCTGTGAAGAAAGCATATGGCCACCGCCTCGACGCCTTCGTGTTGAAAGTCCTTCAGAATGGATTCCAGATTTGACTGATTCGGCTCAATATTTGGAAGGAAATCTTTCAGGTGGGTACGCTCCGCTATCTCCCGCCGCAGATGGCGGGGAACTAGAGACGGAGGCTTGGGCACTCGGATGTCGTAATTATGCGGTTGGCGCTGCCTCCGTATCTCGATGATGTCTCGGAACCCGGCGGTTGTTATGAGACCGGTTCGGGCGGTGCGGCCTTCCAAAAATGCATTCGTGGCCACCGTCGTTCCATGGGCAAAGAATTTGACCTCAGAAGGTTTGACGCCTTCGGCAGCAAGCAGCTCTCCGATTCCATTCTCTACGGCTTTGGATGGATCCTCCGGAGTGGAGGGAACCTTGTGGTGAAAAACTTTAATATCCGGCAGGCGGACTAGAGTCAGATCGGTAAACGTTCCCCCAACATCAACGCCAAGAAAATAATTTTCAGCCCCTGTGAGCATGGTCTTCTTCTCTCATTCGGGCCCGTAAGGCCGTGGTCGCTTCCTCGTCCAGCAGGCCGTTTTTGACGACAACCCCGTAATCCTGCCGCGCTTTTTTGATGCTCACCTTTTCCGCCACGAGATCGGCCAGGACAAGCTCGGTATCGCGCTGCATTGGATTTCCGTATCCTCCACCGGCAGGGGTTTCCACCCGTATTTTGTCACCCTCCTCAAATGGGAGTTCAGAAAATGTGGCGGGCAAAGTAGTTTCGTTATTCTCCTCGCCTCGGATGTGAAAAAATCCTCCGGTAGATCCGCTTTTACCGCCAAATAGGCCGGGGGCCCCTTGCTTCTGGCGCAGGCCCCGGCCCACCAGACGAGCCTCCTTTGCAAACACAGCTATCTCGCGGCGTGTTCCCAGTCCGCCACGAAACCGCCCCGCTCCGCCCGTATCGGTCATCAGTTCATAACACTTCACAACCAAGGGAAATTCGTGCTCCACGGCCTCCACGGGGAGGTTGGCCGCCCCGGAAACGTGAACCCGAACTGCATCCCGTCCGTCCTGATCGTTCATTGCACCAGAAGCACCCGCATAGGTTTCGTAGTCAACAAAGTATTCCCCGCGGTTCGGATTAACTCCGCTGAAGATGAGCCCGTGAAGGGGCCCACAGGCTGCGGCCACACGATCAGGAATAGCCTTGGCGAAAGCGTTGAAGATGGCATCTCCCAAAATATTCGCACACGAAACACGATCTCCCACGGCTGCGGGTTCACTACAATTGACAACGGTTCCGGGAGGGGCGGTTATATCGATAGCTCGAAAATATCCTGCGTTCGGCGGCAATTCAGGATCGACAAGGGCTTTAACCGCGTAGTACACCGTTGACAGGGTGGCTGTCAGGGGCATATTGCGGCTACCAGGTATCTGTGGGGCGGTGCCCGTAAAGTCGATGTGTAGCCGGTCTCCTCTTACCACCACTTTGGCCTTCAGCCTGATTAAACGATCAACGATACCGTCGTTGTCGAGAAAATCTTCGCCCTCGTACTCTCCATCCGGTATGCGCAAAATAGCAGCCTTCGCTCTGCGTTCAGCATAGTCGAGAATCACCTCCACTCCTGCGGCGAAAGTTTGCTCTCCAAACCGTTTGAATGTCTCCGACAGCCGTTGGACTCCTGTCGTACTGGCGGCAAACTGGGCTTGGAGATCCCCCCACCGCTCGCGGGGCGTGCGCGAGTTGAGAAGGATGAACTCATGGATAGCTTCCTGCAGCTCTCCTTTGGAGATGATTTTCACCAAGGGGATACGGAGCCCTTCTTGAAAGATGCTAGTACAATCGGCGCTCTCGCTGCCGGCAACTTTCCCCCCTATGTCGGAATGATGCGCAATGTTCGCGACAAATGCAGCCACTTTGCCCTTATAAAAGACGGGTGTGAGGAGGGTCAGGTCGGGAAGATGGGACCCTCCTCCCCGATAGGGATCGTTGGTGAGGAAAATATCCCCCTCGCAAATCGCATCGAGCGTGAAAGTTTTCGTGAGATTCTCCATTATTCCTAGCATGGAACTCAGGTGGATTGGCGCGATGGCCGAAAGGGCCAGTAACCTCCCTCGCTCATCAAAAATTCCAGTAGAACAATCGCGCCGTTCCTTGATGTTCGGTGAAAAAGCGGTTTTGACAAGAACGGAGAGCATTTCCTCGCTGGCTGACTGTAGGCGGTAGGCGAGGACTTCGGCCGTAATCAGATCGACCTTGGCACTGGAAATATCGGCCATCAAGAAATCTCCCCATTCGACACCACTTGTCCCAACTGACATGAGAATATTCGTAAGAAAATTCCAGTAGTAGTCGTTTAGCAGTCTATATCGGATTAAATATTGTATAGACAATTGTTTTGCGCGGGCCGACTCCGCCTCCCTCAAATTGGTTCAGAGGAGAAATGAGCCACTTCCGCCATAACGATGAAACATTCATAAAATGGCGGCAACAACGAGTCTAGGCCTGGGGCCGAAACTCTGAGGCGATGCAGGACTACCCACTCTGTAAAATCCTGTGCATGGCGAATTAGTAATTCTAACTGAAAATCAAGCTTTCATCGCCTTGC
>JAPYQX010000005.1 GCA_029937135.1 Nitrospinota bacterium | reverse complement strand
CGTCGCTGTAGCTCGCGCCCGAGAAAATAAAACCCGCCGAAATGGCCACGGCGAGAGCCGAGCCCATCTTCGACCAGGAGCGGGTGAACCCGTAGAACCGGGTGCCCTCGCCCTCGCGGCCCTGCCCCCTGAGCCAGTCGAAGATCATCGCCTTGTGGGTTCCCGAGCGGAAGGCCTCGCCAAGGGCGAAGGCGAGCATCGCCGCGAAGAGGGCGGCCAGCGAACCCGCGAAACCGAAAATCAGGAACGAAACGATGTAGGCGGAAAATGAAAAGATCATCGCCCGGCGGCGGCCGTAGAGGTCGGCCACGGCCCCGCTCGGAATCTCGAAAAGATTGACGCAAACCTCGCGAAAACCGATGAGCAGGCCAATCTGAAAAAACGAGAGGCCCTTTTCGCGGAAAGCCAGGATAAGGAACGGCTCGAAATAGGTCTGGTTCTTGAGAAATCCATAGAGCGAAAAACGAAACAGCATGTCTCTTCCTTCCCACCCACCGTGAACGGCGGGCTCCGGTTCTCTCCCCCTCCAGCCGGACTGCGGGCTCCGGTTCGTCCAGCCTACCGGCCCGGCGCTGAATCCGGCAAGGGGGAAATTGCCATATTGACCGGCTCGATTCGAGGCGTGATTCCGGTATAATAAATACATCGGGAGCGTCCGGGTCTCGACCGGGCCTTAACTGGCTGTAAACCACCGAGGGAACCCGGCCCGTCTTATAAGGGAACCCGGCCCGTCTTATAAATACGGATGACTTTAACCCGAGGCTTGTTACGGGCTTCGGAAACCGAATCACAAGGAGAATTGGATGAGATCGAGAGAGTTCGCACAGACGACCGGCCAGCGCGTCATGAGCGCCGCCGCCGCCGCTTTCATGCAGCGCGTCTACGGCTGGATGACCGCGGGGCTGGCGGTGACGGGGTTTTCTGCCTTCTATATCGCCTCTAGCCCGGCCGCCATCAACTTCATCTTCGGCGGCGGAATGGGATTCTTCGTGGTGATTGCCGTCCAGCTGGGCCTCGTGTTTTCGATCCGCCCGGTGATGAAAAGAAAGGGCTCGGCCGTGGGCGCGATGATGTTCCTCGCCTACAGCGCCTCTCTCGGCGTGACGGTCTCGGCGCTGCTCCTCTCCTACACGGGCGACTCGGTGGCCCAGGCCTTTTTCGTCACGGCGGGCGCCTTCGCCGGGCTCACGATTTTCGCCTTCGTGACCAAGCGCGACCTCTCCGGAGTGGGCAACTTCTGCATCGTAGGCCTGTTCGGGATCATCATCGCCTCGGTCGTGAACATCTTCATGGCCAGCTCGGCGATTCACTTCGCCATCAGCGTGCTCGGCGTCCTGATCTTCGCGGGCCTCACCGCCTACAACACCCAGAAGATGAAACAGTACGCCCTCACCCAGGACACCGACAACGAGACCGGCCGCCGCGCCTCGATCATGGCGGCGCTTGAGCTCTACCTCGACTTCATCATGATGTTCATCTACCTCACGCAAATTCTTGGCAGCTCGCGCGACTAGACCGAATCCATACACGCAAAAAACCGGGGCCCGCGAGGGCTCCGGTGTTTTTTGTTTCATAATTTTCCAGATCGGCCGCCCACTTAACGGCCGAACAATACTCACCCCCCAAACAATTTCTTGATGCACCTCTCATAGACGTGGAGCGTCGTTTGGCAATCGACGAGCGCCCGGTGACTTTGATCGACCCGGATGCCGAAATGCGCTTTAAGGGTTGTCAGTTTGTGATTCGGGAGCGCGGGGAAGGCCTTGCGGCTCAGGGGCAGAACATCGATCACGGGGTTGTCGATGACGGCGCCGATCTTCAGGGCGTTGTGACGCAAAAAACCCATGTCGAAGGGCGCGTTGAACATCGCCAGCGGGAGGTTCTCGAAAAATTCGATGAAACGAGGCAACTCCTCCTCGATGACCCCGCAGCCCTCCAACATCTCGTTGGAAATCCCGTTAATTCCGGTAATGATCCCGGGAATATCCACCTCCGGGTCGATGAGCGCCTCCATCGCCGCATAGTCCGCCGCGCCGGCCTCGAATTTTATCGCGCCGATCTCGATGATGGCGCTATTCTTGGGAGATAGCCCCGTCGTCTCCAGGTCCACGACGACAAATTTTTTCTGGAGAACGTCCCGCCCCTTTAGTCTGGGATTGGACACGCGGATTTTGGTCACGGCTTCCCTTCCAGGCGGCACGGGCGATGTCAAACGATAACGGGCGGTGGCGGGCTGACAGAAACACCCTTCGGGGCGAATTTTGTGCTCAGTAAATATATCAAATCCGGATCGCATCCGGAACAGAAAAATCCGCCTTTCGATTGAAAATTAGAACCTTAGACCACTCGCATGGCATTTCCTGCTAAACTTAAAAAAATCGATACGGGAAACACCATCATTCCGAAAATAAGCGTCCGGCCTGAAATCAGGTGAGGCGCGACGGGAGGCGATATGCGCGCGGCATTGATGATGAAAAAGGGACTTCTCGAAGTGGGAGAGATACCGGACCCCCGCCCCCGCGCCGGGGAGGCGCTGGTCGAGGTTGAGCGCGCCGGCATCTGTGGGTCCGACCTCGTGACGCTGGCGGGGGGCCGCCCGAAGGAGTTGCCCCGGGTGCTGG
This sequence comes from Nitrospinota bacterium, assembly GCA_029937135.1. GTDB lineage: Bacteria > UBA8248 > UBA8248 > UBA8248 > UBA8248 > UBA8248. The sequence goes on along the minus strand of JAPYQX010000005.1, from coordinate 25,935 downwards.
GCCATGAGTTCGCCGGAACGCTTCTGGATATTCAGGGAAACACCGGCTATCCGTTCAAGCCCGGCGACCGGGTGGTGGCCGAGCCCATTTCGGGCTGCGGAACCTGCCGCAGCTGCCGCAACGGCCTCTACAACGTCTGCGACGACCGGGTGATCCTTGGCGTGGAGACGGACGGCGTGTTCGCCCAATACGTCCGGGTGCCTCTCGAAAACCTGTTGAAGATACCCGACGAGATGTCCTTCGAGGAGGCGGCGCTGGTTCAGCCCGTAGCGGTCGCGGTCCACGCTTTCCGGCGCACCGCGTTCCGGGGGGGGAGCGCGGCGACGGTCCTGGGCGCGGGTCCGATAGGGGCGCTTTTGACCATGCTGGCCCGCGCCTCGGGGGGAACGACGGTGGTTGTCTCCGAACCAAATCCCTTTCGCAGGGAGTTGATGGAAAAACTCGGGTTCCCGGTGATTGACCCCAAGGCCGAGGACCCGGTGGCGGCCGCTCTTTCGCACCTGGGCGAGGGAGACGAGGGTTTTGATGTCGTGTTCGACGCCGCGGGAACCACGAATTCGGTTCAGCAGGCCACGGAAATGACGAGGGTCGGCGGGGAGGTGATGATGGTCGCGACCTACCACGGGATTCCCGACATCGGGATCGTGAGTGGGCGCAAGCGCGAGGTGAATTACCTCACCACGCGCGCGCATATATTCGACGATTTTCGCGCGTCGCTGAACCTCATCTCCAGCCGTCAGCTCGATGTCAGGCCGCTCATCACGAACGAGATAGGCCTCGACGAAGTGCCCGGCGCTTTCGATAACCTGAGTTCGGGCGGCCCGATGATGAAGGTCTTGTGTCAGCCATGACCGGCGGGTTATCTCACCGCGAATAAGCTTGGTTCCGGGTTAATTATCCTTCATTCAAATCTTGAGCACGGGCCGCAGTTCGTCCTCGAGCGATTTCTCGGCGATGACGGAGGCGGTCATTTTATCCTCGCGGAAGATGCCGTCCGCAACGCGCTGGATGTCCCCGGCCGTCACGGCGTTGATATCGTTCAGCTCCTCCTCGAGGGTGTAGAGCCGCCCCCGGATGAGCAGGTTCGAGCCGTTGCGCCCCGCGTAGTAATCCGAGCTTTCGTTGATCTGAAGGCCGCCGCGAATGTGGCGCTTGGCCTCGTCGAGCTCCACCTCGCTGACGGGCTCGGTCTTCATCCGCGCCGCCTCGGCGAGGGAGACCTCGACCGCTTCCCTGGCCTTATCGAGGGCGACGCCCGCCTTGATCTCGATGTAGCCCTCGTCCGAGTAGCGGTTGGGCACCGATCCGACGCTGTAGGCGAGGCCGCGCTTCTCGCGCACCTCGGTAAAGAGGCGGCTGCTCATCTTCCCGCCCAGGATGTCGCACAGGAGCCTGAGCGCCGGGCCATCCTCGTGATTGACACCGAAGGCGCGGAATCCGATACCGAGGTTCACCTGATCGGTCTGGCGGACCTGCTCGATGTAGTCCTGGCTGCTCTCGGAGGGAAGAGAGGGCGCCTTCCGGGTGTCGGTGCTCCCTTCTCTAGCGCCGAAGAATTTCTCGGAAAGGGTGACCACCTCCTCGTGGGAGATCCCTCCCGCCACCGAGACGACCGTGTTGCCCGGCATGTACCACTCCTGGATGATCTCGCGCATGTGCTCGGGCTCGATGGCGTTGATGGATTTTTTATCCCCGATGACGCCGACCTGCAGGTTGTACATCGTCGTCTCGAGCATTTCGGAGACCCAGGCCCGGGGCATGTCCTCGTACATCTTGAGTTCCTCGAGGATGACGTTGCGCTCGCGGTGCCATTCGTCCGCGTCGAGGAGGGAGTTGTTCACGGCGTCGGCATAAACGTCGAGAACGGTCTCGAAAACATCGGCCGGCGCCTTGAAGTGGTAGCAGGTGCGCTCCGAGCCCGTATTGGCGTTGATGGCGGCTCCGTTGCCCTCCATCTCGCGGGCGATTTCGAGGGTGCTTCGTGTCGGGGTGCCCTTGAAGATCATATGTTCGAGGGCGTGCGAGACGCCGACAACCTCGTCCCGCTCGTGGCGGCCGCCGCAGCCGAAATAGATGTGAAAGGCGACGGCGGCGGAATCGGTGAGCTCCGCCGTCACGACGCGAATGCCGTTTGAGAGTTTGCCTTCGCTAATTTTCATGGAGCCTCCTGAGAATGCGGCCTGAGAACGCGGCGGCGAATCCAGTTATCGGCCGCCAGCCGCGATTTAGATTGAAATTTGGTTCGAGCGCCTGGGGGAAACCCGGCAGCCCCTCTATTAACACAAAAATGCCGGCCGGGACAGAAAACAGACCCTCTATCTCCCGCCGCCGGACCCGCGACCCGCACCGGGCCAAAATACGCGAATGGACAGCCTCCGGGAACCTTCCTATATTCAAGGGACCGTCTCATCATGGGAGAGATTCGTGGCCAGCATCGCCGCTTTCAGACCCCTCCCGGTCGCTACCGTGAGGGGGGCCGGAACCTTCGCCTACATCAACCCGCGCGGTGTGGGGAACTTCAGGGGCCCAAGATTTTTGCCTCCGCGACGAGGGTGAGTTTCTCCGAGCAATCCTCCGCCGAGAGGCCGGCGGGGCTGGTCCTGCGGGACAACACTGCCGTCGATATTACAATTGAGCGCGGCGGAACCATCAATACGGTAATCTGAAGCCGGAGGCTTGAGCTTGGGGCTTGAGACCTGAGGCGAACTCCGCGTCCGGCATGAAATCCCATTGATAGCCCCCGCCCCGGGAGAAAATGAATTTGAGCCCCGCTGTCCACCTCGCCACGGGCGCCGCACTGGGCGGCGGCGCGTATCTTCTGACCGGCGACGCGGCGACCGCGGCGGCCCTTCTCGCCGGCTCGACCGCCATCGACCTCGACCATATCTACGATTACGCCAGCGCGCAGGGCCTCCGGGCGGGCCTCGGGGTGCTCGCGGGAAGAATCGCCGGCGGCCCGAATGTGAGGCTCCCCCGCCTCTATCTTTGGCTCCACAGCTGGGAGTTGATGGCCCTCTTGGCCTTCGTTTGGTTTTTCCGGTTTCCGGACCCCGTTTTCTTTTCAGCTCTTCTCGGCCTGGGAATCCACATGGTGATGGACCAGCTCGGGAACCCGGGAGCCTGCCGGGTGACTTATTTCCTGGCCTACCGCATTTTCGTGGGTTTCAGGAGAGAGGACATCGTTACCAACTGACACTACCCGGACGGGAGAAGACGAAGGGCACAACGCAAAAAACCGGGAAAAACGATATTTCAGCCCGGCGGATGGGGTTTTAATTGGTGCCCGAGAGAGGATTTGAACCTCCACATGCCGAAGCACACTAGGACCTGAACCTAGCGCGTCTACCAGTTCCGCCACTCGGGCACAGGAAGCGTATATAAGAAGCCCGGCCTATAATGTCAAGGTGACCGAGCGGCAGGGCCGCTCGGTCCGGGCAGTTTCATTTTCAGGGCGCACACCCTCGGGCGAGTGATGTCTCATCCCCATTTTTCTCCGGACAGGCTGATTATCTACACCCGGGCAAATTGCCACCTTTGCGATGAGGCAAAGGCCGAGATTCGCGCCCGGCTCAGAGAAATCGAAATCGAGGAGATTGATGTGGATTCCGACCCTGCCCTGGCGGAGCGCTTCGGCGAAGAGGTCCCGGTGGGATTCGTCGGGAGCGAGAAGGCGTTCAAATACCGCCCCGACATCCGCAGGCTGCGGCGACTGCTGAAAAACGCCCGTCGGGACGGCTGACCGCCGGTGGCGCTTCTCACCTTCTACGGGATGGTGGTCGTGATCTCGCTGTCGGGGGTGATGGCCCCCGGCCCCATCACCGCTGTCACCCTCGCCCGGGGCCGGCGGGACCCGCTGGCCGGCCTGTGGATCAACATCGGCCACGCCATGGCCGAAACGCCGCTTATCCTCGCCCTGGTGGCGGGGCTGGGGCCGTTTCTCGCGCTGCCCGCCGTTTACCGGGGCACCTCGATCGCGGGCGGCGCGGTCCTTCTCTGGATGGGAGTGAGTCTGATCTGGCGGCGGGGCGGCGGCGGAGAGGCCTTGCCCGCGGGTGGACGCGGCCCTGTGCTCGAGGGCGTGGCCATGACGGCCTTCAACCCCTACTGGCTGCTCTGGTGGCTGACGGTGGGGACCGGGCTCATCGCCCGCGCCCAGGGAGATTTGCTGGAGGACCGGGCGATCCCGGCGGGGTGGATTATCTTCGGCATGGTGGCCCTCCACCTCGCCTGCGATCTGGCCTGGGGGACGTTTCTTTCCTGGGCGGCGCACCGGGGCGGCGAGGGGCTCGGGGCCCGGTGGTGGGGACGCATCGAGGCGGGTTGCGGGGCGGCACTTCTCGCCTTCGCCGCGTTTTTTCTCTACGAGGGGGTTTGGGCGCCGCCGGGCTGAGGCGTTTCGGCGAGGCATTTTTTCCCCACCTCGATATCGGTGCGTATTTGCCGGACAAGCTCGTCCGCGCCGGAGAATTTTCTCTCTTCCCGGAGGCGCGAGACGAATTCGACGCGAATCCGCTCCCCGTAGAGGTCCCGGCCCCCTTCGAGGAGGTGGGCCTCGACTGTTATTTTTTTTCCCCCGAAGGTGGGCCGCTCGCCGATGTTCGTCACCGCCGGAAGCGGCGCGCCCGTCCGGCCGCCGATTCGGACCCAGCAGGCATAGACGCCATTCGCCGGAACCAGAATGGGGGGATAATCGACGTTCGCCGTGGGCACGCCGATCTGCCGCCCCCGGCCGTCTCCCTCGATAACCGGCCCCTCGATTACGTGATAGCCCCCGAGAAAGCGCGCCGCCTCCTCGACCTCCCCCGCGAGCAAGAGTTTCCGGATGGCCGAGCTGCTCACCCTCTGGCCCTCGGACATGAACGCTTCGATCATACGCGTCTCGAAACCGAGCCGTTCCCCCTCGCTCCGAAGGAGGGCGACGTTTCCGGCCGCGCCCTTCCCGAAATGAAAGTTGAAGCCGACGAAGACGAGCCCGGCGCGGATTCTCTCGTGCAGGATGGAACGCACGAACTCACCAGCCTCGGTTCGGGCCAACTCGGCCGTGAACGGCTGGACAATGGCCAGGTCAACACCTTGGGTCTCGAGGCGCGCCAGCTTCTCGTCGAGCGTCGTCATCAATGGAGGGCGCCGATCAGGGGCGACAACCGAGAGGGGATGGGGGTCAAACGTGAGGATCGCGCTCCGCCCGCCCCGTTCGCAGGCGGCTTCCCTGATCAGGCGGCAAATGTGGCGGTGCGCCAGATGAACGCCGTCGAAATTCCCGATGGTCAGGACGGTGCGCGCGTCCCCGGAGGGCATCGAGTCGACGCCCCGGATGATGTCCAAGGAAAGAAATCCTCTAAAGATTTGAATGGGCCGAGCCCGGCGCTTCCGCCGGTGGACCCATTATTAACAGAGTGGCTCGGGCCGCCGCAAGAAAAAGGCCCTCCGGTTGGCCCAAGTGGCGCCGCCAGCCCAGACGGAACCCCAACCGTCCAAAAGAAGAAGAAATACACCCTCACGCTTTCGTTGCATAGTCCGTGCCCTTTTGAGTAGGATGATGCTGGAGCGAAAGGCCACAATGAGCACTGGTTTTCAAATGACTGGCTGGCCAGGCCCGTCCGTAGAATTAACAAGCGAATCGCGCGCGGCCACTTAATTTTTAAAAAGGAAATTCATACGCGCTATGAAAAAAACGAGATTTTTATTACTCACACGATTCATAGCCATCCTTTTTATTTTCCCGGTGGCCGCCGCATGGGGGGCGCCAGCGCCCCTGGTCCCGGAGGCTCCGATCATCTCGGAACCACCAATCAAGAAGCTCTTCTTCCAGCGGCCCTCCGCGCCCTCCCGGGCCCCCGCGGTATCGGGACGGCGCCTCAAGATTTCCCTCCGCGAGGCCGTGACGCTGGCCCTCGCGCGAAATTTCGACATCACTATCGAGGCCCACAACCCCCGCATCCGCGAGAGGGAGGTGGTTGAACAAGAATCCGTCTTCGACCCCGCATTCACGTCCGCGGTCAATACCGAAAAATCGAAGACCGACACCCCGAGCGGCCTCCTTACGAGTAGCGGTCGGCAAACCACCAGCGAGCAGACAGTCTCCGCCGGCATCCAGAAGAGGCTCGCCACCGGCGCTGACATATCTATCATCTTCCAGACGGTGAGGGAGAACTCCAATTCCACAAAAAAAACCATCAACCCGGACCTCGACTCGAGCCTCACCCTCTCGATCTCACAACCTCTTCTCAAAAACTTCGGTATCGATGTCAACAATGCCGATATCCGGGTGGCCACTTTCTCGTTGGACCAGTCCCTGCTCCTCTACCGTGATCGCGTGATCTCTGTCATCGACAGCGTGGAGCAGGCCTACTGGGACCTTGTGTTCTCCATCTCGAATCTCGCGTTCCGGGGGAAATCGCTGGGGCTCGCGAAGGACCTTCGCCGCCGCAACCAGATTCAGGTTGATGTGGGCACGCTCGCTCCCATCGAAATTCTCGAGGCCGAGGCCACCGTCGCCCGTCGGGAGGAGGAGGTCATCGTCGCCGAGCGCCAGGTGCAGGACCGCGAGGACGCCCTGAAAAAAATCCTGAATGTTTCGGACAATCTTTCCTCGTGGGGGCTCCGCATCATCCCGTCCGACGAGGCTCGATTCACGCCGGTTCGCGTCAAGGAAATGTCCTCCACGATGGAAGCCCTCAAAAGAAGGGCCGATCTGGAGAATGCAAGGCTTGAAATCAAGAAGAGCCGGATTCAGCTCAAGCGCGACCGCCAGAACCTTCTCCCCCAGCTCGACCTCTCCGCCAGCGCGTCCAACCAGGGGGTAGGAAGGTCCTTCGGGAAATCTATCGACCGCCAATCCAGGAACAAGGGTTATACCTTCGAGGGCGGCCTCTCCCTCCGGCACCCCCTCGGAAACCGCGACGCGAAGGCGAAGTTCGACAAGGCGCGCCTCGAGCTTCAGCGCGCCAACTCCTCGTTCACCCAACTCGAGCAATCGATCATCGAGGAAGTCCGCCGAAGCGTGCGGCAGGTGCGCACCGACGCCAAGCGCATCGAGGCCTCCCGCCTCGCCCGCCGGTTAGCGGAGGAGCGGCTCGATTCCCAGGAGAAAAAATTCAAGGTCGGCCTCTCCACGAGCAGGGATATCCTCGAGGACCAGGAGAACGTGGCGAACGCCCAAACCAACGAAGTCCAGGCTCTCGTCGATTACAACAAAAGTCTCGCCCAGCTGGGACGCGCCACCTATACCACCTTCAAGCGATTCAAAATCACGCTGGGCGACCCCCGAAAAGGCATGTCGGGCCAAAAACCATGATTCCACGAATCATGGCGCTCGACTACGGAGAAAAAAGGATCGGGCTTGCTCTGAGCGACCCGCTGGGCATCACCGCCCAGCCGCTCGATACCATCAGACGCGAAACCGACGCGCAGGTGGCCTCCGAGGTCGAAGAACTCGCCAAAACCCACGAAGTCGAGCGTGTCATCGTCGGCCTTCCGCTCAACCTCTCGGGCAGCGATTCGCCCCAGACAAAACGCACCCGCCGGTTTATCTCACGGCTCCGAAAGCTTTTGGACATCAAGGTCGAGGCCTGTGATGAGCGCCTAAGCTCCTTTGAGGCCGAGCGCGTCCTCCTCGAGATGGATGTGCGGCGAAGCCGCCGCAAGGAGCGCCGCGATATCATCGCGGCCCAACTCATCCTCCAGGGCTACCTGGACCTCAAGAGCACGGCGAGGCTCCGCCCTTGAACGAAGACGGACCGGCCCCGCCCTTGGGCGAGGGCAAACAGGACGACCCGAGGGACGATACCCCTCCCCCCTCGCATTTCGGCGGAAAGTCCCGCCGCCTTTTTTTCATCTCTGCTTTATCGACGCTCGCCCTCGCCGTCGCCGTCGCCACGGGCGGGGCTTACTGGTATATCGAGCGGGATTTCGATCTTCCGGCCGCCCCGCCTGGGAAGAAAAATATTATTTTCAGGGCAAAATCCGGAATGGGGCTTGGGGAAATTTCCCGGGCCCTCCGGGAGGCGAAGCTTATCCGCGACCCGAACCTGTTCCGGCTTCAGGCCCGCCTGCGTGGCGGCGCCGACCGGATTCACGTGGGCGCGTACTCCCTCAGTCCGTCGATGACTCCCCGGCATATTTACCAGGACATCACCGAGGGCCGGGTTGCCCAGTTCACCCTCACCATTCCCGAGGGGTACAATCTCCAGGAAATCGCCTCGGCCATCGAAAAAGCAGGCTTCGGCTCCCGGCGGAAAGTCCTCGCGCTGGCCGCCGATTCCGCTTTCCTCGCCTCCCTCAAGATTCAGGCTGCCTCGCTCGAGGGCTATCTATTTCCCGATACCTACCGCTTTCCGCTGGAGACTCCGCCGCGAAAAATCCTCGTTCGGATGGTGGACACCCTTCGACGAAAATTCGGACCCGAACTGCGCCGCCGGGCGGCCGAGCGGAATCTGACCATTCACCAGACGCTAACCCTGGCCTCGATCATCGAAAAAGAAACCTCGGTGGAATCCGAGCGCCCGATAGTAGCCGCCGTGTTCGTGAACCGGCTCCGGCGGAAGATGCGCCTCCAGAGCGACCCCACCGTCATTTACGCCCTGCCCAATTTCGATGGAAACATCCGCCGCCGGGACCTGGCCTATGATTCCCCCTACAACACATACCGCTACAAAGGATTGCCCCCCGGCCCGATTGCCAGCCCCGGTTTCGCCTCCATCCGGGCGGCCCTTCATCCGGCCCCGGTGGACTATCTCTATTTCGTCGCTACCCGGCGGGGTGGGCACAAATTCTCGCGCTCCTACAAGGAGCACCGGAGCGCGGTTCGCCGCTATCAACTTCGAAAAGGGAAGGTTGACCGGTAATTAGCGGAAATGGCATGATTTAGCGGATTTTGGCTGTATTTGTATTTCATTTTTTATTTGACGCGGCTGGATGCCTTTACGGTCAGCGCCCCGCCCCGAATCTTGCATCACGCCCCACATCCGGCCGGCGCCCGGGCGGAGATTGACACCGATGGCGAGCAACCTACTTCTGGTGGACGAAAGCCCCCTGATTCATCGCGTCGTGGAGTTGACGATGGAGGGGCGCGATATATCCGTCTACTCCGCCGAGGACATCGAAGAGGCATTAACCCTCGCCCGGAGCCTCAAGCCCGATTTCATTCTGGCCAGCACAAAATTCAAGAGAAGCAGCGGGTTCGATCTGTGCCGTACCCTCAAGGAGGATGCCGATCTGGCCGCTATCCCCGTCCTTCTTCTCGCTGGCGCCAAGGAGGAAGTCACCGACGAGGAAGCCGTCGCGGCCGGAGCCATCGGGGTGCTCACCAAACCTTTCGAGCCCGAGAGCCTGCTCGCCGAGGTCGAAAAGGCGCTGGCCGCGTCAGGCGGCGGCGATAAGGCCGCCGAGGCGGCGGACCCCACCATGGCGATAGTCCCCCCGGTGGTGGCCCCCACGGCAGTGGCCCCCGCGGAGGGCGAGGAGAATATTTTCGACGAGACCGATATGCCCTCCGAGCTGGACGAGGAAACAGGCGCCGGGGATGCTCCGCTCGATTTTGGGGATATGGACGAGGATCTCATGGACGAGAGCCTCGGCAAGGACGCAGCCCTCGAAATTCCGCCGTCAGCGGCCGAAGGCGCCGCCGGGGACGCCCCCGAAGAAGAAAGCGCCCCCAATGCGCCTGCTGAAGCCGAAGCCGCCGCCGACGAGGAGGGAGGCCCCCTGGCGAATATGGGGCTGGATGAATTCCTGGATGATTTCGACGAGGGCGACGATGAGAGCGGAGAAAATATCTCGGGTGAGGCCGCCAAAGCGCCGGCGGCGGGCGCGGGCGAGGAGGAACTCGACCCCACTCAATTGGCGATAGAAAACGCTCTCGCGGACGATCTTGCCGCCATCGGCGACGAAGACGATGAAACTGGCGATCCTGAAGATGGCGACTCCGAAGCCGGGGCCCCCGAGGCTGATGCGGGCGAGGCCGCCCCTTCCGCTCTGGATGCCGCCCTTGATGAAGACATTGATGCAACCCTTCTGGCAGCGGAAAACGCTCTTTCCAATGAACTCGAATCCCTGTCCGAGGATGATGCGTCCCTGGAAGATGATTCTTCGGCGGAAACCACGGTCGAATCCTTATTGACCGATATGGACGACCCTCCCGGTTTGGAGGAGGCGGAAACCGAACTCGCCGTCCTGCAATCCGAGCTTGCAGCCGACTTCGAGGCGCCCGACGACGTTGACGAAGGCGGCCTTGAGCACCTGGCCGACGATCAGATACAGGCAGCCGAGGAGCAACTCGCCTCGATTCAGGAAGAGCTTTCCGAGGAGGCAGCGAATGAGCCCGCCATTCCAGAAGTCCTGCCCGGGGAGACCCTGGGGACGGAAGAAGACCTTTTAGACGAGGCCTTCTGGGATCAACTCGAAATCGAGGAGGATTCGGAGCATGAAACGCCGCCCGAATCGCCCGAAATTTTCGCTATCCCCACCGATGAGGAAACGGATGAAACGAGCGATGATGCGGCCCCCGCCCTTGATACCCTTTCAGAGGAAGAGGACGCGGACACCACCCTCGAGGAAGAACTTTTTTCGCCGCTTCCGGTGGATTTCCCTCCCGCCGGGGCCGATGAAGCGGCGCCTGTCGCCGAAGCTCCCCCTTCCGGGGATGCCGACGGCGGAGACCTCGCCACCTCGGGCATTCAGAAAAGCCTGGAGCGAACTGTCGAGGCGATCGTGCCCGCTCTCCTCCGGCGAATCGAGACCATGGTCGTCGAACAGCTTCCCGGTATGGTCGAAAAAATCGTCACCCGGGAAATCGAAAAAATCAAACGCGGAGAATAGCTTTTGTTAGAACCCCGCTATGACCCGAAAGCGGCGGAAAACCGATGGTACGCCTACTGGCTGGAGAAAAACTACTTCCACGGGAAAGCGGACGATAGCCGCGAGCCCTACTCCATCGTCATTCCCCCACCAAACGTCACCGGCTCCCTGCACATGGGCCACGCCCTGAACAACACCCTTCAGGATATCCTCGCCCGCTGGAAGAGGATGAAGGGGTTCAATGTGTGCTGGATGCCCGGCATGGACCACGCCGGAATCGCCACTCAAAATGTGGTTGAGCGCCAGCTCGCGGACGAGGGCCTGAGCCGTGAGGAGCTGGGCCGCGAGGAGTTCGTCAAGCGCGTCTGGGAGTGGAAAGAGGAGAGCGGGGGGACCATTATCCACCAGCTCAAGAAGCTGGGCGCGTCGTGCGACTGGGAGCGCGAGCGCTTCACCATGGACGAAGGCCTCTCGCGGGCCGTTCGCGAGTCCTTCGTCCGCCTCTACGAAGAGGGGTTGATCTACCAGGGCGATTACCTGGTTAACTGGTGCCCCCGCTGCGGAACCGCGATCTCCGACCTCGAGGTGGAGTATCAGGATCGCGACGGCCATATGTGGGATTTCCACTACCCGCTGTGGGAGGGGGGCCAGGGCCTCACCATCTCCACCACCCGGCCCGAGACCATGCTGGGTGACACGGCCGTAGCCGTTCACCCGGACGATGAGCGCTACAAGCCCCTCGTCGGCCAGATGCTCCGCCTGCCGCTCCTCGACCGGCGGATTCCCGTCATCGCCGACTCGTTTGTCGATCCCGAATTCGGCTCCGGCGCCGTCAAGGTCACCCCCGCCCACGATCCGAACGACTACGAGGCCGGGCTCAGAAATAATCTTCCTCAGATCAACATCCTCAACTCGGACGGCTCCATCAACGCCAACGGCGGGCCCTACGAGGGAATGGACCGCTACGAGGCGCGCAAGCAGGTGGTCGCCGATCTTGAAAACCTCGGGCTCATGCGCGGGGTCAAGGGCCACGCGCACTCGGTGGGCGAGTGTTATCGCTGCGCCACCGCAATCGAGCCCTACCTGTCGAAGCAATGGTTCGTGCGCACGAAACCACTCGCCGAGGAGGCCATCCGCGCCGTCAAGGACGGGCGGATCCGCATCATCCCCAAGCAGTGGGAGTCCACCTATTTCGAATGGATGACGAATATCCGCGATTGGTGCATCAGCCGCCAGATTTGGTGGGGCCACCAGATTCCGGCCTGGCACAACGATGAAACGGGCGAGATCGTCGTCTCGCGCGAAGACCCCAAGGACCCGAAACTCCGGCGCGAGACCGATGTCCTCGACACCTGGTTCAGCTCGGCGCTGTGGCCGTTCTCGACCTTCGGCTGGCCCGATGAAAACCGCGACCTGGACTACTTCTACCCCACCTCGGTTCTCGTCACCGGATTCGACATCATCTTTTTCTGGGTGGCCCGGATGATCATGTCGGGCCTGAAGTTCATGGACGAAGTTCCCTTCCGCGACGTTTACATCCACGCCCTCGTGCGGGACGAGCACGGCCAGAAGATGAGCAAGACGCGAGGCAACGTCGTCGATCCCCTCGACATTATCGAAAAATTCGGCACCGACTCGCTGCGCCTCACACTGACGGCGATGGCCGCCCAGGGCCGCGATATCCGCCTCTCGGAGGAGCGCATCGCGGGTTTCCGAAACTTTTGCAACAAAATCTGGAACGCCGCTCGCTTCACCTTGATGAACATGGGCGAGGCATTGCCCGATATGCCTCCGCACGGGGAGCTCTCCCTGGGCGACCGATGGATACTCAGCCGCCTGAACGATGTGACCCGGAGGGTGGACACCGCCCTTGAGGAGTACCGCTTCAATGATGCCGCCCTCGCCCTCTACCAGTTCACCTGGCACGAGCTATGCGACTGGTACATCGAGGTTATCAAACCGGCCCTGATGGCGGAGAGCGGCGGCGAGGGGAGCAAGGCCGTCCTGGGCCGCGTGCTCGAGCGCACCCTTCGCCTTCTACATCCCATCGTTCCCTTCATCACCGAGGAGATATGGCAAAAACTCCCCGGCCGCGAGGGTGAGAGCATTATGATCGCCCCCTGGCCCGAGCCCGAGCCCGATTGGGACGACCCCGGGGCGGAAAAAGATTTTGAATACCTGTCCGGCATCCTGGGCAGCATCAGGAACATCCGCGGCGAACTCAACATTTCGCCCAAGAGAGAAATAACATCGACTATCCGGCCGGAAACCGAAGCGGAGAAAAAACTCATCGAAAAAGAGTTGGAATGGTTCCTTCGGCTCGGAAACATCAGCAGCGGCATCGTTATCGGCACTGGCGTCGAACAGCCCAAAGCTTCCGCATCCGCCGTTTTTGGAAACACGGCGTCCTTCGTGCCCATTGAGGGTTTGATCGACCTCGATGAGGAGATCCGCCGCCTCGAAAAACAGATCGCCGACATCGCCAAGACCATCGGCGCTATCGAAAAGAAACTCTCCAACCCCAAGTTCGTCGAACGGGCGCCCGAGGAAGTCGTCGAAAAGAACCGCAGCACCCTGGACGAGGAGCACGGCCGCGAGTCAAAGCTCCGGGAGAGCCTCTCCCGCCTGATGGAACTCAAAAGCTAGATGGCCGGAACCAGCGCGCCCTCTCTCGCCTGGCGTCTCGAAAAAACCGGGCATGTGGACTCGACCAGCGATCTCGTAGGCCTTCGCGCACGGGAGGGCGCTCCTGAGGGCCTTGTCATCTGGGCCGAAAGCCAGAAAAAGGGCCGGGGCCGCCTCGGCAGGTCATGGATATCCCCTCCCGGCTGCGGATTGTATTTTTCGGTCCTGCTCCGCCCGCCGGTTCCGGGTGAGCAACTGGCCTCGCTGAGCCTCGTCACCGCCGTGGCCATGGCCGAGGGGCTCTCCGGCGCCTGCGGCATGGAGATCGGCCTGAAATGGCCCAACGACCTCAGAATCGAGGGGAAAAAAGTGGGCGGAATTCTTCTGGATTTCGTGCCCGAGGGCGGGAAACAACCCGCCGTCGTCGCCGGAATCGGGATCAATCTCAGAACTCCACTCGGGGGATTCCCCCCCAAATTCGCGAAGCAAACCACCTCGCTTGAGGGAGCGGGTCGCCGCCTCCCGGAGGAGAGTGAATTGATTGGGGGGCTTCTGGAGCGCTTCGATCAATGGTACCGGACATTTCTCGACTCGGGCTTCGAGCCTGTCCGGCAGCGCTGGGAGGCGCTCTGTGACGGGATCGGCAGTCAGGTATCGGTGCCGTTGGCTGGCGGGACCGCCGCGGGGAAGGTGGCCGGCATCGACGCGGCTGGCCGGCTCCTCCTCGACACCGGCGGCGGAAAGTTGCTTTCCGTGGACGCGGGGGAGATTATCGAGTCATGAGCACCCACCTTCTGGCCATCGATGTGGGAAATACCGAGACCGTCATCGGCCTTTTCGCGGGCGAGAAAAAAGAAGCGAGCTGGCGGCTCGGCTCGGTCGCCCGGCGGACCTCGGACGAGCTGGCTATCCTGATCGAGGGCCTCTTTCGCCTTTCAGGCTTCGAGATGTCTATCGTCGGGCGCGTGGCGATTTCGAGCGTGGTCCCCCCCCTGGGCCCGACGCTTGAGGAAATGTCGATACGCCATTTCGGAGTGACCCCCCTGCTCGTCGGACCCGGCACCCGAACCGGAATCGTCATCAAATACGACAACCCCCACGAAGTGGGCGCCGACCGGATCGTCAACGCCGTGGCGGGTTTCCACTTTTACGGCGGTCCCCTCATCATCGTGGACTTCGGCACCGCCATCACGTTTGATGCGATTTCCGCCGCAGGGGAGTATCTTGGGGGCGCGATTTCGCCGGGATTCGGGGTCGCGCTGGAGGCGCTGGTGGAGCGCGCGGCGAGACTTCCGCGCATCGAGCCCGTGGCCCCGGCCTCGGTCATCGGAAAAAATACGGTCCACAGCATACAGTCGGGCATGTTTTTCGGTTATAAAGGGTTGATTAATGGGATTGTAGGACGAATGAAACTCGAACTCGGAGGTAACACCCAGGTGGTGGCCACCGGAGGCCAAAGCCTCCTGTTTTCCAGCGACGAGGAAATTTTCGACCATATCAACCCGGACCTCACCCTCATCGGGCTTCGGTTGATTGCGGAGCGAAACCCCTAGGCGTCGCCTCCCGGGATTCGACAAAACTTTTCGCCCTGAACCAATAAGGTAGGCATCGCGTGTATCTTGAATATTGGGGGTTAAAACTTCCTCCTTTCGAGAATCTCCCGAACTCGGATTTTCTCTACTTCTCTCCCAAGCACGAGGAGGCGCTGACCCGTCTTATCTACGCGGCCCAGGGGAGAAAAGGGGCTGCGATGCTGACGGGCGACGCGGGTATGGGAAAAACCACCCTGACCCGTGCGTTTATCTGCCAACTCGATTCGAAGCGCTACGATATCGGACTGGTCGCCAACCCGAGTCTCGAGCCCGTCGAATTCATCAAGGAAATTCTCTATCAGCTCGACGTCCAGTAAAATACGACCTCCAAAGTGGAGCTTCTCCGCCTCCTCTATATCGTCGATGAGGTGGATGAATCTGAATTGCCCACCAACCAGTGAGAATTAATTCCTTTTGACAACGCACTTTTCAACGAAGGCATTTTACGCGGCGGCACTTATCGTCTTCGCTCTTTTCTCTCCCGCTGCTCCCGCCGCAGCGCAGGCGCCCGAGCCGCGCGCCGAGGCATTCACATACAACATTCAGTTTTTGTGGTTCATGAAGGCGGCCCAGGGGCGCTTGTCCATTCGCCCTATCAGAGGGAGACGCTACCGGGCCGAGTTGATCGCCGAAACGAAAGGGCTCGTGGGCGTACTGATGTACGGAAGAAAAAACCACTACCTCAGCGAGATGGAGTACGACCCTGTCCGGCGCCGTTTCATCAGCCGCCTCTATATCAAGCGGGTCTATAAGCAGGACGGCGTCGAGCGGACCGAGGCAGTCATCGACATCGAAAACGGGGTGGTGAAGTGGAAGTATTTTTGGCGCGAAAAGCTTCTCGGCGAGGGAGACGATCCGATCCCCGAGGGGGCGCTTGTCGAGGACCTCATCTCCGCCCTGTTCAATTTCCGCCTCGGGGGGCTCGGGCCGCTTGAGCGGGGCCGAAAAATAACGCTGTTCACCCTGCCCGACTACAAGGCGAAAGCGACCAACGAAGGAGAGGAAGGCGAGGAGGAGAAGTTCCAGAAATTCGAGATCCGGATTCCCTCCGCCGAAGCCGAGCGCGCCTACCGAAAACGGTACGGCCGTTCGGAAGAAAAAGGGCTGCTCGCCCTTGTCAAGGTCCCCAAAAATCTCTTCGGCCAGGAAACGGGGGAGGTCCGAGTCTGGCTCGATTCGGAAAGGATCCCCGTCGCCGTGACCGTGGAGGATGCCATATTTTTCGGCGACGTGGACGGCATTCTCATCAAGCCCGAAAAGAGCCCCTAGCGAAAAGCGTCCCGCATCAACTTGCCCCTTCTCGGCTTCGCGCCGGCCTCCGCCTCGACCAACACGACATCGAACCGGCACAGGGCCTCCTGCGCCTCGGGGTGCGTCATCAGAGAGTGTTCTGCCGCGCGGGCGATTCGTTTTTGCTTGCGCTCGTCGATAGCGGCGGCGGCACTCTCCTCACCGCCCGGGGCCCGCATCTTCACCTCGACGAAGGCGATGACATCTCCCTCGCGCGCGATGATGTCCACCTCGTAGCGCGGCCCGCGATAGTTTCGCGCGAGAATCTTATAGCCCACGCGCCTGAGAACCTGGCAAGCGGCCTCCTCGCCCTCGGCCCCCCGGCTCCGGCTCACTGTCCCACCCCCGGAACGCCCCGAAACGTGCGCCGGTGGAGGACACAGGGGCCGTGTTCGCGCAGCGCGGCGAGGTGATCTCGCGTGGGATAGCCTTTGTGGCGGGCAAAACCGTAGCAGGGAAACCGCTTGTCGAGGCGTTTCATCAGGCGGTCCCTGACCACCTTGGCGACGATACTCGCCGCCGCGATCGAGGCGCATTTCGTATCCCCCGAAACGACCGCCGATTGTGGTGCGTCAAAGGGTATTTCCTTGTTGCCGTCGATGAGGAGATAATCCAGCGGGATGCCGAGGCGGCCGGCCGCGGTGGCCATCGCACGAAGAGACGCCTGGAGAATGTTTATCCGCTCGATCTCGCGCGCTCCCACCCCCGCCACCGCTACGGCCAGCGCCCGCTCGCCGATTTCGGCGAATAGCGTGTCACGCTTTTTGGGAGTGAGTTTCTTGCTGTCGGCTAGGCCCTCTATCGGATCGCCAGGATCGAGGATTACGGCAGCAGCCACCACCGGGCCCGCGAGTGGCCCGCGGCCCACCTCGTCCACGCCGGCCACTGATCGCCACCCCTCACTTCGGAGGCTTTGCTCCAGTGCATACATGAAAAACCTGATTCGGGCGCGGGAAGCGTTTAGGGCGAAGCCTGTTCAGGCATTTCCTGTTCGGATGAAGACCTGTCCGGACGAAAGTTTCGAGAACAAGATAAGATCATCCTCACGCGGAATTCAAATGAACGCCTTCGTCTTCGCCGGAATCTTCGCTAAAACTGGCGTTTTCGCTGGAACTGGAACTAGCATACCAAAGAGGAAACCCCATGCGCCGAAAATCCTCTCCAAAAATCATTCAGGAAGAACATTTTATCGATGCCCAGGACTCTGGAATTCGCCTTCATATTCGCGAAAAGCGCCCACGCGGGATGACACGTTTCGAGGAGGCGGGAACCATCCTCCTTCTCCACGGGCAGAGCATGCCCGCGCCTCATACTTTCGACATCCGTATCCCCGGCTACTCGTGGATGGACTACCTGGCGCTGAGGGGCTTCGATGTTTTCGCCCTCACCATCCGGGGCTACGGCCTCTCGTCGCGGCAGCCCGAGCTTTTGGCCTCCCGCCTCGCCAACCCACCCGCCGGGCGCGGCCATGTGGCCCTGCGCGACATCGACGCGGCCGTCCGCTTCGTACTCAAGCGCCGCTCACTCGACCGGATCAACCTGCTCGGCTACTCGTTCAGCACGACCACTTCTGCGGCCTACACGGCGGCCAACAACACGCGCATCCGCCGCCTTGTCGTCTACGCGCCCTTTTACGCCTACGAGCGGCCCGAGGTGGCCGCCCTCTCGGAGGATCCCCGCCATCCGGGCCGTCTGGACCCGAAATTCGGCGCATGGCGCTGGGTTACCCGGCGGGAGCAGATGGAGCGCTGGGACGGCAGCATCCCCCGGGGGCAACACCAAAAATGGCGTGAGGCCCGCGCCGTGAAATACTATTGGGAGGAGCAGCTAAAATTCGACCCCGAGGGAAGAAAACGGCGGGTGCCGGCCGTCAAGGTGCCAAACGGCCCCCTGGCCGATCGCTACGACCGCGCACGCGGGATTCCCCTCTACGACGCCTCGAAAATAAAAATTCCCGTTCTTCTGATTCGGGGGGACCACGACCGAAGCTCGCTGGGTCCCGAGGCCAACGGTCTCTATAAGGCCCTGACTGCCAGCCGGGGCAAGCGCCATGTCATCCTCGGCGACGCCACCCACTTTATTCAATTCGAGAGAAGACACGAGGAACTCTACGGGGAAGTGCAACTGTTTCTTGAAGGATAAAAAAAAAGCGGCGGGGTATCCCCCGCCGCGTGTATTCTTGAAATTCGGTTCACATCCGGGCCACTTCTAGTGGTGGCGTTTTTCCTTCACCTGGGCCGCCTTGCCCCGCCTGTCCCTGAGATAGTAGAGCTTTGCCCGGCGGACACGACCCTTCCGGATCACTTCTATTTTCTCGAGCCGCGGGGAGTGAAGCGGAAAAACCCGCTCGACGCCGATGCCGTAGGACAACTTCCGGACCCGGAAAGTTTCCCTGATCCCCCCGCCACGGCGGCCGAGCACGAATCCCTCGAACACCTGGACCCGCTCCTTGTCGCCCTCGACAATTTTGACGTGAACCCGGACCGTATCTCCCGGCTTAAAATCGGGGATATCTTTTCGCATCCCCTCGCGCTCTATACGATCAATGACATTCAAGGCCTTGCTCCCTCTTCAAACAATTCAGCCGCCGCCGCGGGCGGCTCCGTGTCACCAAACAGGCGATCCAGGATGACGGCCGCCGCTGCCCGGACCGATAAATGATTATACCCTGAAACCTCCCGCCCCCGTAGGGGAGGAAGTCTGAAATCCAGCAGATCCATCACCTCAGGCGTCAGCCCCCAACTCGTGCCGAAGAGTATCAGGCCGGGCCGGGCGCCGCCCCGGAGAAGAGCGCCCAACCGCCCGTAGCCGGTGGTGCCCTCCCCTTCCCTGGCCGAAGTGCCCACCAGCAGGGGCTTTTCGCCTTCCCGGGCCTCAATCGCCTCGATTGCGCCGCCGAGGTCCGGAACAACATTGAGCTGCATATCCAGGGTCTCGCCCCGCTCGGGGTGAGACCGTCGGCCAGGGCCGCTGACAAAATGCCCCGTCACATGGGCGATAAACCGGCGCTGAACCGCCGAAGGGTGTACCACAAACGTGCCCCGGATGCCATAGGTGCGGGCCGCCCGGGCCAGATCGTGCATATCCAGGCTCGTGACCGATGAAGTCACCTCCCGGCCCGTCTGGTCCATCACCGGATGGTGAATCAACGCGATATAGCTGCGGAACAATCTGGCTTCCTCCCTCTCAGGCCCTCGGCATCTTCAGCTCTCGGGGGACCGCCCCATCAGACGGCGATCCTCTTCGCTCAGCTCCGCTCTTTCGAGAAGATCGCCCCGCCGCTCCCGTGTGCGCTCCAGCACGGCCCGGCGCCGCCATCGGTGGATTTCTTCGTGATTCCCCGACATGAGCGCCTCGGGCACCCGCATCCCCCGGAACTCGGGGGGGCGCGTGTAGTGGGGGCAGTCCAGCAGTCCCGTCGTAAAGCTGTCGTTGGCGGCCGAGTCCTCGTTGCCCAGCACACCGGGCAGGAGACGGCTCACGGCATCGATCACGACGAGGGCCGGGAGCTCGCCCCCGGTCAGCACGTAATCGCCCACCGAGATTTCCTCGTCAACGAACCCCTCGCGGACCCGCTCGTCCACCCCCTCGTAGCGGCCGCAAACCAGGAGCAGTGGGCTCTGCCCGGCGGCCAGTTCCTCGGCCTTTTTCTGATCGAAGGGCCTCCCCTGGGGGGAGAGGAATATCCGCCGGGGCGAGCATTCGGCCGAGATAGCCTCGATCGCACGGGCTAACGGCTCGGGCTTCATGACCATACCGCCGCCGCCGCCGTAGGGCGAGTCGTCCACCTGGCGGTAGCTCCCCTCGGCGAAATCACGGAGGTCCCACGCCTTCAACTCGATGAGACCCCGCTCGCGCGCCCGGCCCACGACGCCGTAGCCGAAGACCGCCTCAAGCATATCGGGAAAGACCGTCAGAACATCAAACCTCACCGCGGCCCTCCTCATCATCCGGCTCGTGCTCCTCGTCCCGGCCGTCCGGATCATCCGGTCCGGGGGCGATTTCAGGGGGCCGGAAAATCCAGCGGCCCTCCTCGGCACGAATGACCGCTTCTCTGACAGCGGGGATCAGAAGCTCTCCCCCCTCCGGGGACTTGATGACGATGATGTCGTTCCCGCCGGCGCCGAACATATCCACAATCTGGCCCAGCAGGCGGCCCGATTCATCCACCGCGTCCCGGCCTTCGAAATCCTCCCAGTAGTAAACGCCCTCGCCGGGCCCCGGGAGCAGCGCCCTGTCGGCCAAAAAAACTTCGCCCCGAAGCCCTTCAGCGGCTTCGAGGCTGTCAAAACCCCTAAACTTCCAAATGACCGAACCCTTTCCCCCTCTTTTGAAGGATTCGATCTCGAGCCCGCGCGAGGGGTCGGAGGCAAAAAAAACTTCTCCGATACCCGCGTAAACATCCACATCGTCGAGCCAGGGACGGACGCGGACCTCGCCCTTGAGCCCCTGGGCCTTGACCGCCACTCCCACGGCCACGCGCCCGCTCATCCCGGCTCCTCCTGGCTCCCGGCGGACCGGGGCTAGATTCCGATTCCGGCCTTGTCGAGCAAGTTCTTGACCGTCTGGGTGGGTTTGGCCCCTTTGCTCAGCCAAACCTTGATCCGCTCGGCGTCGAGTTCGACGAAGGAGGGGCTCTTCGTGGGATCATAGCGTCCAACGGCTTCGATAAACCGTCCGTCCCTCGGCATATGCTCGTCCTGAACAACGACGCGATAGCGCGGGGCCTTTTTCATTCCGCCACGGGCAAGTCTGATTTTTACCGCCATTTTTCTCTCCTTAACGATTAATCATCTGCTGCATCATTTGCATCTGTTTGCGTTTTCCACCTTTGGAAATTCCGCGCATCAGTTTTTGCATCTGCGTGAATTGCTTGAGCACCTTGTTGACGTGCATGACCTCGGTTCCGCTGCCCGCCGCGATCCGCTTCCGGCGGCTGGCCTTGATGACCGCCGGGCGCCGCCGCTCCCCGGGCGTCATCGAGTCGATGATGGCTACCGTGCGGACGATTTCCTTATCGTCCACCTCGACATCTTTCATCTTGGCGCCCATGCCCGGAACCATCGAGAGAATATCGCTCATCGATCCCATCTTGCGCATCTGGAGCATCTGGTCACGCAGCGTTTCGAGTGTAAAAACCCCCCTCTGTATCTTCTCGGCCATCGCCCGCGCCGCTTCGGGCTCAAAGGCCGCCTCGGCCTTTTCGATGAGCGAGAGTACGTCGCCCATGCCGAGTATCCGCGAGGCCATCCGCTCGGGGTGAAACTCCTCGAGGGCGTCGAGTTTTTCGCCGACGCCGACAAGCTTGATGGGCACCCCGGTCACCGCGCGAAGAGAAACCGCCGCCCCGCCGCGCGCGTCGCCGTCCATCTTCGTGAGCATGACCCCGGTCAGGCCGACGGCTTCGCCGAAGGCCTCGCCGAGGTTGACCGCCTCCTGGCCGGTCATGGCGTCCGCCACGAGCAGGACCTCATGGGGCAAGGCCGCCTCCTTCATCAGGCGAAGCTCGTCCATCAGGGCCTCGTCCACCTGCATCCGGCCCGCGGTGTCCACGATGCAATAGTCGTAGTGCTCTCGCTTGGCGCGCTCCACCGCCGAGCGCACGATGGCGACCGGGTCCTTCATCCCCTCGGAGTCGAACGCGTCGGCGCCGGCCAGCTCGGCGAGCCGCTTGAGCTGGAGGATCGCAGCGGGCCGGGCCACGTCCGCCGGCGCCAACAGGACGCGGAGGCCCCGCTTCCTCAGCCGGAGGGCGAGCTTGCCCGCGCTGGTGGTCTTTCCCGAGCCCTGAAGGCCAACGAGCATCACCGTCGTCACGCCTGATGAGGCTTTTTCGAGTTCCGCCCCGCGGCCGCCCATCAATTCGACCAGTGCGGCTTGCACCGCTTTTACAACCTGC
Source organism: Nitrospinota bacterium (assembly GCA_029937135.1). GTDB lineage: Bacteria > UBA8248 > UBA8248 > UBA8248 > UBA8248 > UBA8248. The sequence continues at coordinate 3,732 of JAPYQX010000005.1, read as the reverse complement.
TGGGAGGGATCAAGGTGGGCGGCCTGATCGATCCCGATGATATCACCCCTTATCCGGGCGATAAAATCCTTGGCGACCTTGAAGTTAACGTCCGCCTCGAGGAGGGCCAACCGGATTTCGCGGAGAGCGGCATCGACCTCACGCTCCCCGAGCACACCGCGGGAGCGAATGTCCCGGAAAATTCCGGTCAGGCGATCCCGCAATCCTTCAAACATTTAACCCTCTCTTCCGCCCCCCGGCGGCAAAGGTGACCGGGGCCGGGGGGCCACCAGTAAAGCCCAGAAAAACATGTTCTTATAAGGGAAATCCGGGGCCATTTCAACAGGCGCTTCAATCCCCGCCCCGAATGGCCCGGATGGCCTCGGCATAGTCGCCCGCACCATAGACGGCGGAGCCGGCCACCAGGATATCCGCCCCCGCCTCGCGGATTTCGGCCGCGTTGTCGGGTTTGACCCCCCCGTCCACCTCAAGCAGGGCTGGGAGGCCCTCCCGGGCGATACGCTCCCTAAGCGCACGGATTCGCGCCAGAGATTCGGGGATGAAGCTCTGGCCCGAAAAACCTGGGTTCACGCTCATCACCAGCGCCATGTCCACATCCCCTAAAACCGCCTCGACGGCCTCGAGCGGGGTTCCGGGGTTCAGGGTCACCCCGGCGCAAACGCCGAGGCCGCGTATTTTCCCGAGCGTGCGGCGGATGTCGGGCGAGGTCTCGACATGAACAGTGAGGATGTCCGCCCCCGCTCGGGCAAAGGCTTCCAGATACTTGTCGGGCTCGGAAATCATCAGGTGCACGTCGAGGACAAGCTCCGGCGAAGCCCGCCGCGCGGCCTCCACCCCGAGGGGCCCGACCGAGATATTGGGAACAAAGTGGCCGTCCATGACATCGAAATGGAGCCAGTCGGCCCCCGCCTCGACGACGGCGGCGATTTCCTCAGCCATGACCTCGAAGCGGCAAGAGAGCAGGGAGGGCGCCACGCGGACCGGGCCGCGCGTCATATCCGGTTTCGGCATCCGTGGGTTTCCTAGTGGTCTTGTTCTTCGATAAGTTCGCCGTCGAGATAAATTCTCGCCCAGGTTTTGCCCTTGATGGGGATCATGAGGTGAATCTCCTCGCCCGCGCGGACCTCACGGTCCAGAGCGTCGCTTTTTTCGCCCCCCGATTCGAGCTCGATGCGAAGCTGGCGGCGGGGCCGGCGGGGCGGAACCCGGTAGCGCAAAACGCTGAAATTGCCCACCAGCGCCTGGGAGCCGCGCGCCACATCCGCATGCACTCGCTGGCCCGCCAGAACGCGCTGGCCCACCTGCGGAATCTGGGCCACGATGGTGCCGCGCTTCGTCCCCTCCCGGTCCACATAACGCACGCGCCCGACCGTCAGCCCGACCTGGCGCACCCGGTCGAGGGCGGCGTTGATTCCCTCGCCGATGAGCGCGGGCATCGCGTAGGCCCGCTCCCTGGGGCCCTGGCTCACGAGGAGGACCACCTGGTCCCCCCGGCGGACGCTCTTGCCCCTGGGGGGCCAGACGCCGAGCACTTCGTCCACTCGCCTTGCGGGGTCGAACACCCGCTCGACGGGGCCGACGCGCAAGCCACTGAGCCGCACTAACGTTTCGGCGCGGCTCAGATCCTCGCCCACGACAGCGGGAACGGCTACATCGCGCGCGCCTCGGCTGATAACGAGCGAAACGGTCCTTCCCTTGCGAATCCGCCCGCCTCCGGCGGGCAACTGACTCACGATGTGGTTTTGGGGCACTTCGTCACTAAAATTCCAACCGCTCACCTTGAGGGGAATCCCTCGCTCACTGAGCATCTCAAGGCCGCGGACAATATCCTGGCCCACCACCCGGGGCAGGGCCACACCCTCGCCCCCGCGCGAGACATAGATCGCCCCGATGCCGGCCACCCCGCCCAGCGCCACAAAAAATACGGCCCAGACGATTCCCCTGAAGAGAGCGCGGACCATTTTCACCCCTCCCGCCGCCACCTGACGGCGAAAAATCCGTCGAGCCCGAGCCCACTCTCCGGAAGGATGCGAAGCGCCCCATCCTCGCCGGTGAACGCTCGCGCCGCCTCGGGAAGAGCAGCCACCCCCGGATCGCGCACAAACCCCGCACGGTCCATCGACCGGGCCACTTCGTCGGTCTCCTCGGGCTCGTTCGTGCAGACCGAATAGGTGAGCCAACCGCCCGGCCGCACGGTCCGGGCCGCTCCCACAAGTATTTTCCGCTGCGCCTCCCGGTGCCAGGCGAGGTCTTTTTCCTGAATTCGCCAGCGGGCGTCGGGGTGGCGGCGGAGGACGCCGATGCCCGAGCAGGGCGCGTCCACGAGAACACTGTCGAACGCCTCGCCGAAAGCTGGATTTCCCGCGTCCATCACCACCATCCGGACCGGGAGAGCAATTCTAGCACAGTTGATTTTGAGCCGTCCGAGCCGGCGAAGTACATTGTCGGCGGCGGTGACCGCCCCCCTTTTTCCGGCCATCCAGCCCATCACCGCCACCTTTCCCCCCGGCGCGGCGCAGGCGTCGAGCACCCGGTGGCCCGGACCGGCCCCGGCGAAACGCCCGGCCAGGCTCGACGACTCGTCCTGGACAATAAACGCGCCTCCGGTGAAGGCGGCCGTCTTCGTGAAGGAGGGTTGCCCGCCACCCCCCTTGGGCTTTATCCACAAACTGTCGGGATCGACACGGCCCGGCTCGGTCTCCACCCCCGAGGCGGCGAGTTTTTCTGCCAGCGCGGCGGTGTCCGTTACCCAGGGGTTCACCCGCAGGACCACCGGCCCCTCGGCGTTGTTCGCCTCGCACCGCGCCCGCGCCGCCTTCGGTCCCAGGGCGGCAATCCAGCGGCGGACCAGCCAGCGAGGGTGTGACTCCCAGACAGTGAGGCGATCCTCGATCTTTTTCGGCGGGTCAAGCGGCTCTCTCGATACCCGACGAAGGACGGCGTTCACCAGCCCTCTCGCCCCGCGTCCTCCCTCCTGCCCGGCCAGGTGAACCGAGGTATTCACCGCCCCGTGGTTGGGGACACGGTCCATGAACATGATCTGGTAGGCACCGAGGCGAAGGGCCTCACGCGCCGGGCCGGATAGACGCCCGGCCGGCTGGCTCAGGAACCGCTCGTAGGCCGCGTCCAGGCGGCCCCGCCAGCGGAGAGACCCGTAAAGGAGTTCGCGGAAAAACGCGCGATCTCTCGCCTCGAAATCGCGCGACGAAAAACGATCAAGCAGATTTTCGGCATTCGAGGGCCGCCGGCTGAAAGCGACGAGCGCCCGGTGGACCGCCTCGCGGACCGGGTCCGCGCCCGTCTGGATTGAAATCATGGCCGGGGAGGCGGGCGCTGTAGACCGTTTATTTTTTTTGCGCGCCGGGCCGGTGCGCTTTGAAGAATTACCCCTTGAGGCCTTGCCTCTTGAGACCGTGCCTCTTGAAGCGGGGCCTCTTTTTTGTTTCGCCTCCTTAGAACTCAAACCTGCACCCCCGGCTTTTTTCCCCTTTGATGCCGCTCGCTTAGGGGCGGATCGCTTTGGGGATGCATCCCTTGATGAGGAGTCTCCCGGGGCAGAACCCCTTTGCTTCACTTTTCGTGGACTCAAACCCGCTCCTCCCCCAGCACCACGCCATCTACAAGCGGGCGGCCCCTGAGATAGTCGGACACCGCCATGCGCTTCCCGCCGGGGGGCTGCACCTCGAGAAGGACCAGATCCCCCTCGCCGGTCTTGACCCGGAGGCCGCGCCC
>JAPYQX010000229.1 GCA_029937135.1 Nitrospinota bacterium | reverse complement strand
GCGCGACATGAATCAAAACTCCAGACGTAAAAACAAGGTCGATTTCCTCGTCACCATAAGGAAGACTGAATCCGTCGCCCTCCTTGATGACAACATTCCTAAGCTCGGGATTTTCTCGAACGGCCTTATATGCCGTCGGATTCGGCTCCACGGCATGAAGATCATCCGCGAAATGCCGTAGCGCAGTCAGATTCCGGCCGATATTGCATCCCACCTCCAAAATGTTTTTCGGCTTCGGGGTAACGGCATGCGCAAGAATTTTTCCCCAGTCGCGCATTAAGCGCTGGTTATCTTCATCCGTAATTCTGTTGTTGTTCCGCTTGGAATATTCGCTGCCAAATTCGGAACGCCACAGCTCCAACTGCTTCGTCACCGGTAATTACCTCGTCTAAATGATGTTCGGCATCCGGCCGGAGGATTTCCAGCTTCCTCCGCCCAGCTCAAAGAATTTGGAATTTTTTCGGGAATTCGTCCAACCTGGGATCGCCAAGTTTTTCCGGGGGGGACGCCTCGTTGTAATAAAGGTGCTTGTTGTGCGGCGCAAAGGTTCTATCCTCGGACTGGGTAACGCGCGCCTCCTCCTCCGAAGCTCCGATTTCATGCCGGGTAATACTGTCTTTTGGTTTCCAGGAACCATCGTCTAATTTTTCCCAAACAGACAGATCCCTCATCGGCTCCACAAGCTTATAAAAATCCTCTGTCTTCATACCCAGAAAATCGCAGTACATGGCCAGCGTCGAGGGCTCGGTTGCATCGTATTGCCTTACCATCTCGATGCCTTCTTCCCGAGTCATTCGCCCGTGGCGGATTTCGATGCTCGCATCGTCCGTAGCCCGTCCATAACCGAATTTTAAATATTTCAGATAATCGTGAACATCGTTCGCATGGTCATCAATCTTCGCATATATATTAAACGTGCGATCCCGCTTGTAGGAGATGGGCGAGAAATCCCACTTCTCCATCATCGTTTCACCCTGTTCCTTTGCGTCCCAAACGACAAAATTGCTTAGATAGATGCCTCGAACTTCTGTTTTTGCAATTTCATCGTCGGAGGGATAGACATACGGGGCGATATCCTTTTCCGTGATACCTCCCTTTCCCACCAGATCATGAGGTTCGAACCCGCGCATGTCGTGTTCCTTGCGTGTCCATTTCGTGAACTCAACGAAATCCTCTAGCGTCACCAGGCCGGTGAGTTCGGCGAACCCATGCTCCCCCCATACGATGAGGGGGATGTTGTAATGAACCGCCACCTGAAATGGAAAGGTTCGGATACCGGCATGATAATGCCATGTCACGTCTCCCACCGTTTTTAGCATGTACTTCGATATTCGCCTGACCGAATCCAGGCCCGCCGTATATCGAATCAGGTCGAAACCGGACTTCGATACAAGATTTTCAAGATTCCTAACCCCGGAGGGAGCATTGAAAGCATGATTGAACTTCACCAGAAGGGGATTCATTCCGTATTTTTCTTTCAGGAGCCATACCTGATAGTGGGAATCTTTCCCTCCGCTAACAGGGATAATGCAATCGTGTGAGTTTCCCCGCTCACGGGCCATTTTTTTGGCTTCTTCTAGAATCTGGCCGAGCATTTCCTCCCGCTCATCCCAGCTAATCTCAAGCTCCCCGCGGCTCTCGTGGTACCTGCATCCGCTGCAAACGCCTTCATCATCCATGATAATGGTTGGCTTGGCATTCACCGGATACATGCATCTAGTGCAATATTCCAAGGTGTTTCCCCAGTATGGTTAATAAATGTTAAATGAAGGGAGAGCTGCTAAGCCCCGTGCCGGCCTTCCCTGCGAACCGGAATTCCGGCATTCGCAAGAAAGGATTTGGCTTTTTTCGTGCTTTGCTCTGTGTAGTGCAAAATGTTCGCTGCTGCTGCGGCATCCGCGCCCGCGCCTATTCCTTCGGCCAAATGCTCCCATTTGAATACACCGCCAAAAGCGATCACGGGCAAATCGACTGCCCCGCAAATTTTGGCCAATGTTTCGAGGTCGTATCCCTTGCGCGCGCCGTCATGATCGATTGAGTTGAAAAAAATTTCCCCCGCTCCAAGATCGCGCGCCTTTCGCGCCCACATGACAGGATCCGCATCGATTATTTTCCGGCCGCGATCAACCGCAACCCGGACATCTCCCTCCTCGGTCCGTTTCACATCAATTGAGGCCACTATGCACTGGCGGCCGTATCGTTTCGAAAGAGTACGAACAAGGTCCGGATTGTCCGAAAAGGCAGTGTTGAGAACCAATTTATCCGCCCCATTTCGCAATAAACGCTTGGCATAATCTTCGTCCCCGATCCAACCACCCGTGGTCAAGGGAACAAAACAATGCCTGGAAACGCTGGACACCACCTCGGCGAACTGCTCACGTGAGCTTTCCTCGCGCGTTACGTTTAGCATGACAATTTCGTCAATGGCCCATTTATTGAACGCTTCAATCGCGTGCACAGCGTCGTAATGAATGACATTCGTATGCTTAAACCGAATACTCTGGACTACCTGCCCTTGCCGAAGAATTAATACGGCGACAAGACGTTTCTTTAGCACAGGAAATACCTTGTGGCGAGAAAATCGAAAATTATTTCAAGGAGATAAAATTCCGAAGAAGCTGTAATCCAACGCCCTGACTTTTTTCGGGATGAAACTGCATACCTAAAACATTACCGCTTGCTACTATAGAATCAAAAGGCACTCCGTAATTCGAAGTCGCCAGCACGTCGGATTCATCCTCACATTTCACACGGTACGAATGAACAAAGTAAACATCGCTTCCGCTTTCGACATCCGAAAATACCGCATGCTCGCACCGAAATTCGATAGCGTTCCAACCCATGTGGGGAACTTTCAATCCGGCCTCTCGAGGAAGCGGGACGACATGGGCATTCAAATACCCGAGGCCCTCATGGAAACCATCTTCTTCCGAATCGAGGCATATCAACTGCATTCCGAGGCAAACACCCAACAATTGATTTCCCTTGGAAACATAGGTGTTGAGAGCCGCTGTCATTCCACTCTCGTCCAGATTTTCCATCGCCTCCTTAAAAGCACCCACTCCGGGCAGGATCGCCTTTTCAAATGAACCCAAATTCTCCGGATTATCTACCAACACACCCGCCGCCCCTACTTCTTCAAAGGCATTCAATACCGACCTGATATTTCCCATTCCATAATCAATTATCGCGACTGACGGATTAGTCATGGCGAGTCTCTGGTTTCACAGAGCGATATCCGTCCATTCGATCCGGTCGCCTGCGGACTTCGCCGTCTTGAGCTTCTTTCCAATAAGCGTATCCACCTCCGCCGGCGAGATGCCGTCACCGGGGCGTCTATAGTCGAAATGCGCCTCGCCCAACACTCTCCCCGCCTCTAAATCTTCCAGAGCATGCACGCTTCGCCTGCTGCGCTGCCGATTTTTTTTCTCATCCGGGTGCAAAATCCTGCGCGACGACCCGAATGCCGCCTCTAAATCCCGAATGACACGCACAAATTGCTTCGTGTCCGATGGCTCCAGCGACATGATGTGCTCGATGCTCCTCGTCGTTCTATCCAAGGAAATTGTTTTTTCCACGAGATTGGCGCCCACCGCCACAGCCGCCACATCCATGTCCCAGCCCGGCGAGTGATCAGAAAACCCGATCGGAAACTCAAACATCTGCCTGAGTGTCTTGATTATATTGAGGTTGATGCCTTCACGGCGAGCGGGATATCCGGAGGGATTATGATGAATAATGACGTTCTCGTTTCCCTCTTCCCGGATAATATCGACGGCCGCCTCAATCTCGCCAATGGTCGCGTTCCCCGTATCGAACTGTAGGCACAAATTCGACCGGGCCGCTTTCCTAAGCAGCGGAACGTGATTCACGTCCGCCGACGCAATCTTGATTGAATGGCATCCCAAATCGGCCAGCATGTCGATTTCCTCGGGAAAACAGGGCGTGGCAAAAAACGCCAGCCCGAGGGAATCGCTGTATTTTTTCAGTTCTTTCCATTCACCCGCACCCAACACACGCCGGCAGAGGATGTCGTATAGAGGTTCTGTAATGGTTTCGGTTGCTCCACTCTCACGGTCAATCAATACGTCGTAAGAAAAAGGAACCGATTTGTCGGCGACAAGGCGATCCGGGTCGATAACCTGAAACTTTACGGCATCCGCACCGGATTCAGCGGCGCAAGCCACCAGCTTTTTCGCCGATTCAATTCCGTCGTGCGTGGGTCCTGCTTCAAAGGTAATAAAACAAGGATGGCCATCTCCCACCGAACGGTCCCCGAATTTAACCATTATTTCTATTCCTTTTCTGACAGAAGTCCCTGTCGCTCAATGGACGGGGAGGTCGTTTCCACCCCTTCCACCAGATAATCCCCCAACGCCATGTATGGCAGCTTGCTATCCTGAAATGCGCGAACCGCGTTGCTCGCGGTACAAACAATCGGCTCTTCATGCATATTGAAACTCGTATTTATAATGTTGGAAAGCCCTGTAAGTTCATGGTACGCAGTCAGGATTTTGTGGAATTCTGGATAACGCTCACGCGAAACTATCTGAGGCCGCGCCGTTCCATCGACATGCACTGCGGCCGGCGCCTCTCTGATCATTTGTTCGGTGCAATCAAAGGTAATCGTCATGAAATTCGCGGCATTGGGGCTTTTTTCAATGCCCTTGAAATAAAGGTGGGCGTGCTCCGCTAAAGTCGCCGGCGCGAACGGCATGAATTCGGAGCGTTGGAGTTGATTGTTGAGCCAATCGTTAACAGTCTTATCGCCAGCATGGAAAAGGATACTTCGATTGCCCAAGGCTCGCGGACCAAACTCCATGGGCCCGGAACACCGGGCAACCACGTTCCCTTCGGCAAGGAGTTCGGCTATGCGGACTTCAATCCCGGGACACCTGCTAAAACGCAAACCGCTTTGGGAAAGCGCTGATTCGATTTCAGAATCACTTGGAGCATGTC
>JAPYQX010000228.1 GCA_029937135.1 Nitrospinota bacterium | reverse complement strand
CAACCATTCCGGGATCGGAACGCTTTTTTCGGCGAGGGCCGCCAGATCCGCCGGTGTGTCCACGTCGAGGGAGAAACCGGGATTCTCGAACCGGAAAAAATCCAGCCCCTCCGCCAGCGCCGCTGCGCGGTGGCGCTCGAAGCTGCCCAGCCCGAATGAAAAGGGCAGGTCGCCGGGCGGCTCAAGCAGGAGCCCGTTCGTTCCCCCGTCGGGTGAGGGGGCGAGGACGGCGCGGCCGCCGGGGGGATTATTTTTTTCACCCTCGGCGAGCATCGCCTCGACATCGGAGGGCTCAAGCGCGGGAAGATCTGCGGGGACGATGAGAATCATCCGGGCGTTTCTTTCGAGCGCCCACCTTCGCCCCGCCTCCAGGTCGTCGTTCAAATCCCGGGCCGGACACCTGATGCCCGCCGCGCCGAGCGAATCCGAGAGCGCGAGGACGGAGGAGCCGTCGCTGATGACGGCGATTTCATCGATTCCCCTTACCCCCTTGAGGGCTTTCAAAACGCACTCGAGCATCCACCTTCCCAGCCCGGCGCGCGCCTCGCCGCTCAGGGCGCCGGCCAGGCGGGATTTTCCCGTATCGAAATCCCGGGCGGGGACGAGCGCGACGCATGGGTGTCCAGAGGCCATGTGGTGTTCTCCCGATTCAGGCTGGTGCGGAACCTTTATCATAACATCAACCACCCGGCGCCCGGTTTCTGATTTCCTCGGCGAAATTCAATACTTCGAGCGCAAGGCTTTTCTTTGACGGGTTGTCGGTCATCACGCTCGGCGCCGTTCGCGCCGTAAAGCCCCGTTCCCCGAAAGCGGGCAACAGGGGCGCGTCCTCATCGTCGAAAACAAATCCATCGATGAAATCGCGCAGGATCTCCGCCACCCCCAGGGCGGACACCTCATGCCCCAGGCTTTTCATCATATCGGCTGCCGGGCCCCTGAGGGCGGAGCCGCCGATGATGGGGCTCACCGCGATTCGGGGGATTTTAGACTGCCGCAATCGCTCTTCGATTTCCGCAATGGCGAGAATCGGCCCCAGGCTGACGATGGGGTTCGAGGGGCAATACACGATGGTTTTCGCCGAGTCGATGGCCTCGGCGGCCTCGGGGGTGACCTTCGCGGTCTCGGCCCCCTGAAACCGGACCCCTATCACGCGCGGCCGCGTCCCCCGGGCGACGAAATAATCCTGAAATTCAAGCTCCCCCTTGGGCGTTTGAACGCGGGTGGCGACGGGGGAGTCCGTCATCGGGAGAACCCGCGATTGAATGCCCAGCGCGCCGCAAAGCTCGGCGGTCGCCTCGGTGAGGCTCGCTCCCTCGGAGAGGCGCTGGGTCCGGCGAATATGGGTGGCCATGTCCTTGTCCCCCAGACGGAACCAGGTGGGTCCCCCGTAGAGCCCGAGGAGATCGAGGGCGCCGGTGGTATCGCCCTTGATCCCCCACCCCTGGGCGGGGTCCGAGAGCCCGGCGAGGTTGTACATCACGGTGTCGAGGTCGGGGCTGATATGGAGCCCGTGGAGGGTGAGGTCGTCCGCCGTGTTGACGATGACGGTGAGGGCGCCGGGCGGAAGGGCCTCGGCGAGCCCGACGGCGAGTTTCGCGCCGCCCACTCCGCCGGCGAGGGCGACGACGGGTGCGGAGTGCTTCATCGGACAATGATCTCGGGGCGCGGCGGTTCCTTGGGCGGCGGCGGCGCGGCCGGGTGGCCGGCGAGAATCAGCGCGCGCGGTATCCAGTCGGCCGGAAGATCGAGCGCTTCGCGCGCCGTCTCGGGGCAAAACAGGGGAGCGCACCGCCACACCGATCCGACCCCTCCGGCGGTAAGGGCGAGCATCAGGTTCTGGAGCGCCCCGCCGAGGCCGTGCTCCGCCATCATGTGCTCTCTCGCCTGTTTTTCCGGGTCGTCGTATTTGTCGAGCTGCTTGTAGGAGAGCGCGGCGAGGATGAGGACGGGCGCTCCGGTCAGAAGGCGAATGCTCCCCTCATGCCGGCGGCGGCGTTCCGCCTCGGGCACTCCCTCGGCCGCCATGTCGCGCAGAAAATCCCGCCCCATTTCCCCAGCGAGTTTTCTCTTCGAGGCCTCTGAGGAGAGAAGACAAAACCTCCACGGGGCGCTCCCGTGGGGGCTGGGGGCGAGGCAGGCCGCCGCGATGGCGCCCTCGACGAGAGCGGGATCGACGGGCTCATCCGAGAAGCGCCGATGGGAGCGCCGGCCGGTGAGGGCGTCCGCAAGCGAAATCGCATCAAGCGCGGGAGAAAGCGCAGTCTCGCTTATTCCGGTGTCTGGTCTGGCGTCCATCCTGGAGGCGCTCCCCCTTGCTCCGGTGCGGGCGGGGGCGGAAGCTTTCGCTTCTCGCCGGGAGGCGGGGCCCCCGGATCGCCCGGTATGGGATTTCCCGCCATGTAGCCCGCCACCTGCCCGGGCCGGTCTTCGTCCTGGTAGGCGGCGTCGAGGCATTCTTCCAGTTCGGCCGGGGTTTTGGGGCTTCCCGCCATTCCCGCCGCCGAGTGGCCAGCCTCCTCGCGGGGTTGATACTGAGGAAGGCCGGGAGCCGTTCCGCTGCGGTGGGCGCCCTCGGGTACGCGGTTGTGTTGCCGCCGCGCGAGTATCTGAAGAATGTTCCAGGCGCGTTTGTTCTCCCGAATTTGCATCGTTTCGATCTGGCCGTTTTTCTCGAATTCTTGCCAGATTTCCACGGCTTTCCCTGTCCGCAGGACCACGATGGTCCACCCTCGCGTGCCCACCCCGCCGCAGGCGATGTCGGCGAGCTCGGCCGAAAAATCGGCGCAGTGGCGGCACTCGGGCCGCTGGTAGTTCTCCATCGCTTCCTTGAGGGGGAGGGTCTCCATCTCGCCGTCTTTTTTGTAGATGAGCACATCGCCCTTGACGTTGAACTTGGTGACCTCGGTGAGGGGAATCCCCATTTCCTTTTCGATCTTTTCGGTCATCAACTCGGGCCTGAAGACCTCGGTGCAGAAAAGACCGATTTGAAGCGCCACCCTGTCCTGATAGCCGCGCAGGAAGCCTTGTTGTTTTTCGATATGCTGGGGCCGTTTTTTGTGGCTGAGCAAAAACGAGGGGTCGATCAGCTCCATCTTGCGGAGTGGAGTAATCTGGCAGGGGACGCCGACGAAGGCGACTTTTTCAAGGTTTTTCTCCTTGGCTTCCTCGAGCGCGAGATTGTTTGGGCAGTAGGTGTACCAGCTTCCGGTGCTCTCCCTGATTTCCGCCTCGGTGGTGGCCAGCTTCGGGCTCGGGAAGCAGGGCGGGTCGTTCTCGCCGACCGCTGAGACGGCGGCGCCGTCGATTCGCCCGCTCTCCAGGGCCCACGAGAGGAGGGCGGTGACGATTCCCCCATCCTGCGCCTGCTTCATGATCTCCTCGCGCCGGGTGCGCGCCACGAAAATGTGCCGGTAAACCCCGAAAATCCCCTCCCAGGGGCGCTGGTCCCCGAACTGTGCGCCCCGCAGATGAATCTCCCGCGGCCACAACCTCGGGCAAGCCGCGGCGCAGACATCGCAGCCGATTCCCTCGCTGATTCCGCAAAAATCGAACGCGGCGGTTTTCTTGGCCGTCTGCTTCGGGTAGCCGTCCACGTATTCGATGACGTTGTGGGGGCAGACCAGAACGCAACTGCCGCATTGGCAGCAGCTTCCCGCCTCGACCACATCGTTCATCATGTCCCTGAACAGGGGATGGAAAAGAGTGTCGCTCACCGCTACCTCGGCAGGGAAATCAGGTTTTCGAGGAAAGACCCAGGGAGAGCAGCTTCTCGCCCCCGGAGGCGCCGTCCCCGAGCATCGCATCGTCGCCGGGCCGGAGGGAGCGGTAGCGCGGATCGCCCTCGGGGATGTGCTCGTAGGTGGTCGAGCGCTGCACCGGAACGCGGCCGGCGGCGGCGATGGCTTCCCGGAATTGCCCGACGGTCAGGGCCTGGCCGTACTCGGCCCCCGATTCCCGCGTGATGTTCTCCTCGATCAGGGTGCCGCCCATGTCGTTGACGCCGAGCGAAAGCGCTTTTTTCGCGGCGGCAATTCCGATTTTGGGCCAGGCCACCTGGATGTTCTTGATGTGATCCTTGAAGAAGAGGCGCGCCACGGCGTGGATGCGGAAGATGTAGCCAAGGTCCGCCACTTTCGAGATGCCGAATTCCGTGCCCATCTCATTGTCGTAGGGAATGAACGGCAGGGGGACGAACTCGGTGATGCGCCCCTCGCTGCCCTGCGGGGCCTCCTCCTGGATGGCGCGGAGGATACCCATGTGCTCGGCCACGTCGGCCGGCGACTCGATGTGTCCGTACATGATGGTCGAGGTGGTGGGGATTCCGACCGCGTGCGCGGTGCGGATAATCTCGCACCAGCGCTCCACCGGGATGCGCCTCGGGCTGATCATTTTCTTCACGCGCTCGACGAGGATTTCGGCGGCTGTTCCGGGAATCGAGCCCAGGCCCGCCTCCTTGAGCCTCTTGAGAATCACTTCGAGGGGAAGGCGGGTCTTGCGCTGAATATGATCGACCTCGGCCGGCGAGTAGGCGTGCATGTGGACGCCGGGGATTTCCTCGTGAGCCAGCCGAAGGACTTCCTCGTAGCGGTCGAGCGATATGGCGGGATTGAGGCCTCCCTGCATGCAAATTTCGGTGACGCCGAATTCCCGTGCGCGGGCGAATTTCCCGCGCAAGACATCGTTGCCGTGCGTGTAGGCGTCCGGGTCGCTGGGCCGACGGTAGAAGCCGCAATACTTGCAGTCCGTGTAGCAGACGTTCGTGAAGTTGACGTTGGCGTTGACGATGTAGCTCACCTCGTCGCCGACGGCGGCTTTCCGCTCGTCATCGGCGAGGGCGTTGAGACGCTCGTTGCCCGCAGGGGAGGTCTCCTCGATCAGAGTGCTGGCGCCCGAAACCGGGAGAGGCTCTCCGGCTTCGAGGGCGTCGAGAATTTCCGCCGCGGAGGGAGAGATCATGTCGTCTCC
>JAPYQX010000227.1 GCA_029937135.1 Nitrospinota bacterium | reverse complement strand
CCGAGATCGGACACGAGGGATTCCCGGTGATATAGGGGTCGATTAAAATCCGCATCCCGCCCCCGGTTTCAATCTCGAGGGCGGAGACCCCCAGAAAACGCATCTTGACCATCGCATTCTCCCGGTACGAACAAACCAGCACCGGCGGCATACGCCGGCGACCGACCGTTACGTGAATTTAGCGGTGAATTCGGATTCTAGCTCCTCGTTATTCTCCGGTCGAGCGGCGGGGTCCGATCATGGCACGAACTCAGATAGAGACGCTCGCCGCCGGCTCCGGCGCGCATCATTTCTCCTGCTTCCAGTCCCCTTTTTCATCGTCCCACAAATCGAGGACTTCCTTGGCGGCGTAGAGCGCGTGGTTCGTCTTAGGAAATCCGATATAGGGCGCACAGTTCAGGATGGTGTCGATCACCTCGCCCCTCGTTCCCCCGCGGTTCAGCGCCCCCCGGACGTGCATCTTCACCTCACCGGGAAGGTCCTGCGCGGCGGCGGTGGCGATGACAATCAGCTCGCGGAACTTCATATCGAGATGCGGCTGGTCCCACATCTGCCCGAAGCAGTACTCGTGAATGGCTCGCGCATGGGCTGGGGCAATTTCGTTCAGCTCTTCCCACCGCCCAACGCCCTCGTCCCTGAAGGCCTGATCCCGTATCTCTTTTCCCCTGGCGTATTCCTTCTCGCTCATACTCAACTCTCCTTTGTGGATTGAAATCGATCGGACGCCCCACGCCGATGCCAGCGTTCGCCATCAGTTAATAAAAAACTTTCCTTGTGGGGTTTTCAGATTTTCGCTTCCCGAAAAACAATCATCCTCCATTAAACAAATACTCCAATATTACTTTTTTAGCTGCGTCGTTATTGTCTGGTTTTAAAAAAACAAAAGAGATCGGGGACACAGCGAATCGAGACGCGCGGGCTTACTTTACATTCATGGGTGGCGAGTTCTCCTGAACAAATCAAACGGCAAAGAGGATGACGCAATGACGAACTTTGGTTGCCAGATTTCCGTTTCGGAGACGCCGATAAGGGAGTACTCTTCGACCATTCATATCGTTTTTAGCGACCCCCGCGAAAGCGGTAAAATCGAAGCCCATCTCCGCCGCGAAGGCTTCTCGGTCCGCTGTTTCCTGGACGGAGAATCGCTTCTGGCCGCGCCAGCCATCCCTCACCCGACATCATCCTGCTCGGCATCGCCCTTCCCGGCATAGGCAGCCTCGAGACCCTCACGCGCATCAACAACTTCTATGCGGACTCCCGGGTAATTCTTCTCTCCGATCATGAGAGGGCCGAATTCTCCTTCCGGGCGATGCGCCTCGGTGCCCACGATGTGGTACTCGAGCCTTATACGCAGGGCCACCTCAGTCATTCGATCCAGAACGCTTTAAACACAAAAAACATGGCAGGCCAGATTAAAAGGCTCAAGGGCGAGTTGCGAGTCTGACATGACTTCAAGGAAATAGTCGGGTCGAGCCTCGCCCTGTGCAAAATGATGGACGATCTCAGGCGGATGTCCGAGAACAATCTCCCCGTCATTTTCCGGGGAGAAAACGGCATCGGCAAGGAACTGGCCGCGCGCACTCTCCACTACAACAGCCGGCGCTTCGAGGAGCCTTTTTTCACCGTCAACTGCGCGGGGCTGAAAAAAGAACGCTCTCTGGACGAGGTGTTCGCCCCTATCCTGACGACCCTCTCCCGAAAAGACAGGAAACCGGGAGCGGAGTGGGAACGTACTCAGGGCGGAACCCTGTTCCTCGACGAGATCGGCGACATGGACCCCGCTCTTCGGGAAAAACTCTTTGAAAGAATCGGCCCGGGCGAAAGTTTCCGCATCTCGAATTCCGGCCCGCCAATCGACGCGAGGCTCTTCTTCTCGGTAAGGAGCGATTCCCGCGACCTGGAGCGGGCGGAACGGACCATCTCCAGCCTCTCGGAGAGATTCGCGTCCTGCGAAATCGGCGTCCCCCCGCTTCGGGAGCGCCCAGGCGATATCGAACCTCTCGTCAAGCATTTTCTCTCGGAATTCGAAACCGGGGATCACGGCCTGGTCTCCAGCGTGAACCGGGAAGCGCTGGAGGTCCTGGGCGCCTACGGATGGCCGGGGAATATCCGGGAACTCAAGAATGTCATTCGCCAGCCCTCTCTCATGAATGTGGCCTCCCCTATCGACCTGAGGGATCTTCCGCTCTCGATTCGCACGGGGGCGGTCTGCACCGGCATTCAGGCCGAAATCAAACGGGCTGAAAAAAACCGGACAGAAAGTAAAATTGAAGCCACGGAAAGAGAGCCGGCGGCCGGAACCACCAGGCCGCTGCCGGTTGATAAGCCGATGCTGATCGCTCAACCGCTCCGGGAAGAGAACCGTTCGGTGAATTTCTCTCTCCGGGAAACCGAGAAGCGCCAAATCGAGCAAACGCTGGAGCATACGCGCGGCAACCTCTCCCGGGCGGCACTGCTGTTGGGAATCAGCCGCTCGGCGCTCTACCGCCGCCTGGAGAAGTTGAATATTTCCCGATAAATCGAAATAGTCCGTCCGGGCTCAAACCCCCTCCGGCAGGGGGAGCTTAACCGCTTCCCCGGCCCGGACGGACGCCTCGATTGCCGTCGTGACCTCCAGGGTCTGGCGGGCTTCATTGGCCGTGGTGTGGGGGCATGGTCTTCCCGTCGCCAGGTGATCCAGCCAGGACCGCGTTTCATCCCCCAGGGGGCCCCAATAGTCTCCCAGCGCACTGTTCCCCGAGGCGTTGCTCGTCAGAAAAACCATCTCCAGTCCGTGGCCCGGAACATAGGCGTGCGGAAAACCCTCTTCGGTGTAGAGAATGTTCTCCTTGTGATCCTCGTCCAGAAACAAGACCCCTTTTTCACCCAACACCTCCGTTCTCACCAGGCGCCCGTGGGTGGGGTATTTGGGGGGGAGCGCGTAGCCGACGCCGACGCTCACCGCCGCGCCATCGGCGAAGGTGATAATGGCCCAGGTCACTTCGTCGGCGTCGTACCCGGCCTCGCGGTAGACGATTCCGTGTCCCCGCGCATAGACCTCGACGGGCGGATTTCCCTCCATGAACCAGCAGAACAAATCCACCAGATAGGTAAGCGCGTCTTGTACGAAGGTGGCGTCCAGGGATCTCTTTAAAATTTCGACCCCGTGGGCGCGCGTATTGTAAAGGCGTCCCGTCCCCCCGACGAGCTGTCCGAGGCGGCCCTGGACAATTTGCTCCTTGGCCAAAAGGTAGGGCCGGTTAAAGCGCATGCTGTAGCCCACCCGCAGCTCGGTTCCCGTCCTCTCGGCGGCGTCGAGCATGCGGTTGGCGTCCTCGAGGCGAAGGGCAATGGGTTTTTCGACCAGAACGGGTTTGCCTCGCTCAAGCGCCTCGATGACGGGCCGGGTATGTTCGGGCTCTGAGGTTGAAACGATAACGGCGTCCACTTCGGGCCGGGAAATAAGGTCGAGGTTGTCTCCTGAATGGATGTCGGCCCCGGTTTTTTCGGCGAGCTCCGAGGCCCGGGCGGGGTCCCTGTCCGAGACGGCAAGATAGTTCACGGCGGGATGCGCCCCGGCCATGGTGGCGCGGAGGGTTCCGATCCGGCCCGAGCCGATGACGGCGATGCCGATTTGTTTATGGCGCATAATTCATGAGTTCCGGTGCCTCACCCCGTCTCGACCAGCACGGGTGGCGATCCCTACAGATCGTCCATCGCCTTGAGCATATTGACCTGGTTGGTATTGCCCATATGGAAAAGCTGAATCGCGTCGCGGTAGATTTTCTCAATTGGGGCCTCCTTCATCACGCCCATGCCGCCCCAGATTTCAACCGAGCGCGTCGTGACGAAGTTAAGCATATTCACCGTCATCACCTTCGTCGCCCGCGCCAGCTTCGGATCGTCGCTTCCGCCGTTGTCGATACTGGTGGCGGATCGCCACATCATCGTCCGCGACGCTTCGAGCCGGGTGAACATCTCAAGGAGCAGCGAGCCGATAAGATGGTGCTCGATGATGGGTTTGCCGCCCTGCACCCGATTTTTTGCATAATCCAGCGTCAGCTCGTAGGCCCTCCGCGCGATGCCCAGGGCCGTCGAGGTGGCCTCGAGCGTGCCGATGTTGGTGATGCTCCGGCGGCCCGCATGAATCTCGTTTGCCTTGCCCAGGAGGTCGCTCTCTGGAATCCTGCAATCGTTGAAAATAAGGTCGTGCTGTGGATAGAGGCGAAGCCCCACCTTGTTGTGCAGACGGCCGACCTCAAAACCATCCGCAGGCGGAAAGAGCATGAATCCCGAGGTCCCCTCCGTCCATGGAACGGTTTTGTCCGTGCGCGCGTAAATCGTCATAAATTTCGCCTGCTCCCCCATGGCGATGAACTGCTTGGTTCCGTTCAGGATGTAATCGCCGCCCTTTCGCTCGGCGGTGAGCCCCGGCCCCGCCGACAATGTCCCGCTATAGGGGAGCGAATTATCGCTTCCCGAGTTCGGCTCGGTAATCCCGATGCTGATGCAGTAGCGGGGATCATCGAGAAAACCGGGAACGACGCGCTGTATCTGTTCTTCCGAAGCGACCGCCATCAATCCGAAGAGCGCCTTCCAGTTGTGGCTGTATACTTTCGAGACCGCCGGCTCGCCCGCCGAAAGCTCCTCGATCACGATGCACTGGGTCAGGACATCAGCTCCGCTGCCGCCGTATTTTTCGGGGACGGCCAGCGCGTTGAAGCCCAGCTTCGAGCCACGCTCGACCAGCTCCCACGGGAATGAATCTTCGCCGTCAGGGAGGCGATCAAACTCGGTGCACTGCGGGATCAACTCGTCGCGTGCGAATGTCCGGGCCAAATCCTGAATGGCCCGCTGCTCATCAGTCAGACTGAAATCCATATGAATTCCCCTTGAAAATTTTTCGAATGAATAAGATTTCACTTTAGGCCGCGCGCCGCCGGTGCGTCAACAGAAAGGCGATTCGAAATCGTGACTGAAATAATGCTGGCTGGATAACCA
>JAPYQX010000226.1 GCA_029937135.1 Nitrospinota bacterium | reverse complement strand
CCCGTGGACCGATAAGACCCCGCCGAAGGAATCATCTGTAGCCAAAGATGGCATGGAGGCGGCCTTGTTGGAGTCGCGCCTTGTCCACTTTTCGGAGCCCGTCCCGGATTGCCGCGTTTATCAACGCGATTTGATTCCGGCAGGCAATGAAATACGGGGACCGGCGGTTGTGGAAGAATATGGGGCCGTCACAATCGTGCCCCACGGCTGGATGGCGGCGCCGGACGATGGCCGCCATCTTCATCTGAATTTTTTGGATTAGGTACTTCTTGGCGTTAATATGAAAAATACACTTAAATTCGGATACAGCTATGGAATGCAGCCGGGTGAAATTCCCTCCGCCGGCGAATTTTTGTCATTTGCCGAAGATGTAGAGCGGGCGGGCTTCGATTCCCTCTGGATTGACGATCACATCGCCTTTCGGGGCAACTATCTCGAGAGTCTCGGCGCGCTTGCCGCCTTCAGCGCCCGGACCGAACGAATAATTCTCGGAAGCCTCGTATACCTTCTGCCCTTGAGGCACCCCGCCATCGCCGCCAAAGCCGCCGCCACAGTGGACTATTTATCGGGAGGCGGCCGTTTCATCTTCGGCATCGGCGTGGGAGGGGAAGAAATCAAGGAGTTCGATCTGTGCGGTGTCCCGAAGAAAGAGCGCGGCGCCCGTACGGATGAGACCATCGAGATTTTGCGCAAGCTATGGTCGGGCGAGGCCGTGAGCTACCGGGGAAAATATTTCCGTTTCGCGGATGTACGGCAGAGCCCTCCTCCCGCCACGCCCGGGGGGCCTCCCATCTGGGTGGGGGGCCGCGGCGATGCGTCCCGAAGACGAGCGGCAATCCTGGGGGATGGATATGTTCCTTATCTTTTTTCCCCCGGGCGTTATGAAAAAGGGCTGGACCAGATTCGCAGGTGGGCCGCCAAGGAGGGGAGGGAGCTCGAAGATCCCGCCAGGCCCTGGACGCCGGCCCTCCATATGTTCGTCAATCTTTCCGAGAAAGAAGACGAAGCTTACGAAGCCGGGGCGGAAAATCTGTCGATGCGATACGGAATGGACATGCGTGATGTCGCGAGGAAACACTTGCTGTGTGGTTCGCTTGATCGGTGCGCGGAAACAATCGAGTCGTTTCAAAGAGCGGGGGTGAAGCATTTTATCTTTAAAATCGCCGCGCTGGTCAACGAAGAAGCCGGTCACATGAGGCGGCTGGCGGAGGAGCTTTTGCCCATGGTGCGAAATCAATGACAGAGCCGACAGAACATGTGGATACATTCGTGCGGGATCATCTTTCGCCCGAAAAGTATTGGCCGGAGATGGACTATGGTGTACTTCCCGAGTTGGCCGCTTATCCGCCGCGCATGAACGCAGGCGTGGAACTGATCGACAGGATGGCCCGGGGAGAACAAGCCCGCAGGCCGGCTATTTTTTTCGGCGATACCCTCTGGACGTATGCGGATCTATTGGCAAACGCCAATCGAATTGCCTCGCTGATTACCGGCGAGTTCGGTTTTGTGCCGGGGATGCGGGTGCTTCTCCGCTCCTCGAATCATTCGATTCTGATTGCCGCCTGCCTGGGCGTTTTGAAGGCTGGCGGGATTGTGGTTCCCACGATGCCCGTGTTGCGGGAACGAGAGCTGGTTTACGTCCTCGAAAAGGCAAGGATTCAGTATGCTATTTGCGACATCCGGCTGGCCGAGGATCTGAAAAATGCGGGAAAGAAGGCGGATTTTTTAAAAACAATATTGTGTTTTGGCGATGAGAGCCCCGGCGGGCTGGAATCATTGATGGCGAACAGCCCGGATACTTTCGAGAATGCGGACACATTGGCGGACGATGCTGCTTTGATCGGATTTACCTCGGGGTCTACCGGTACACCGAAAGGAACGGTCCATTTTCAACGGGATTTAATCGCGGTGGCGGATACTTTTCCCGGGCGTTTATTCGAGATTCGGCCCGAAGACGTTGTTTGCGGAAGTCCCCAGATCGCTTTTTTATACGGATTTTGCGCGTTCATTACCGATACGTTGAGATACGGAGCTTCGGCGGTGTTGCTCGAGAGGGCAACACCCAAGACCCTCCTTGAAACCATCGACAGATACAAGGCCACGATCTGTTTCAGCACCCCATCCGGTTACAAGCAGATGCTCGGCATCGCCGGAGATTATAACTTGCGCAGCCTCCGCATCTGCATCGCGGGAGGCGAGCCTTTGCCCCTGACGGTGTTCAACGAATGGAAGGAAAAAACCGGAGTGGAAATCATCAACGGCCTGGGCATTTCCGAGTTGCTGCACATTTTCATTTCAGCGAGCGGCAAGGACATTCGGCCCGGAACAATCGGGAAAGCCGTTCCAGGCTACCGGGTTCGCGTGGTGGACGATGCGATGAAGGATTCGCCGCCCGGCGAAGTGGGGCAGATGATCGTAAGGGGGCCGACGGGCTGCCGGTACCTGGACGATCTTGATCGGCAGAAGAACTATGTCCGTGATGGGTGGAATATGACGGGTGACCTCTGCCGTGTCGATGAAGATGGATATATCTCATTCGAGGCGCGCACGGACGACATGATCAACACCGGGGGATATAACGTATCCGGTCTTGAGGTCGAGGCCGTCCTGCTTGAGCACCCCCGGGTCCACGATTGCGCCGTGGTCGGCTCGCCGGATTCCCAGCGAGGTGAAATCGTAAAGGCATTTGTGATTTTGTCGGAAAATGAAGAGCCCCTCGATGAAACCGTCCGGGAACTCCAGGAATTCGTGAAATCCCAGTTGGCTCCCTATAAATATCCCCGCGCGGTGGAGTTCGTGGAAGAACTCCCTCTGACTCCCACCGGAAAAATTCAAAGAGGGGCTTTAAGAAAGATCGAAAAAGAAAGGGCCGACGGTTTATCCAGCCAAACCTGACGCTTCTATTTTTCTCCGCAAAAAATTAGTTCTCCCGTGAAATGAATGAATTATCGAGGTCGATTGATTGGGTTTCATCGTGACTCGATGTGTCATGCATATAACCAGGACGATTTATCAGATAGATGGTGTTTTGCCGACTAAATATCATCCACGTAATATTTTAGAAATAAGCCCTCCCGAAACAATCTCGAAACGCATTATTAACCTATCCGAAAGAAAGAATTAATTTCAGCGAAACTAACCATTTCCCGGCATCTGGCATAAATCCCCTGAGATTTGAATTCTCTCCCCGCCGGAACGGGGAGGGATAAATTCACTTTCCCGGTGAGGCTTTGAGTTCGATGCATACGGAAACAAAACAAAAGTTAAATAAAATGGAAGAAATCAAGGCCCTCAAGGACCCATTCGACATCTCGGATGAGATTCCAAGGTTCGCCAGCGAAGGCTGGGAAAACATCCCCGATGACGACAAAGAGCGCCTGAAATGGCGGGGAAGAAGCGGCCCCGCTCTATCAGCGCCCGGAATTTGGTGCGCACATCGGCACTATCCACGATGATCCTCCTCGATGAGAACGGATTTTATCCAGCATTTTCCATTTGGTTTCTTGAAAAGAAGCATTCTAGCCTTAAACAGCCATTCCAGGCCTCGAATGTTCGATAGCAAGGCGGGCCTGGTGGTTACATAGGTAGCCGATGTCATATTTCTGTTTGAAATAAATCGGCTATTGATCAACGGGCGAACCATCGCGATGAAGGCGCATGGCGATTGGCTTGCTCAGTGGTGGACGAATGGATACTGGGTCTTCAACCAGGTCAATTCCAATTCCCGGGCGATCGGGAATGGCAACGAAGCCATCCACTGGTGTTGGAACTTCATCAACAATGTCATGTCCGAGATGTTTTTCTCCTGAGACCATGGCACCTTCCTCGAAACCGGTGCTGTATTCCTGGATAGCGAAATTAGGTATCGCGGCATCGAGCTGCAGGCAGGCGGCCAAACCGACCGGCGACAGTGGGTTGTGTGGAACCATCATGACGTTGTGCGCTTCCGCCATGGCTGCGATTTTGCGGCCTCCGGTGATGCCGCCGCACAGGCAGAGGTCAGCGCGGGCGTATTCCACCGCTTTACGAGATAAGGCCGCCTGAAACTCGTAAATGTTGGAAAATCGCTCGCCGGTGGCAATTGGGATTCGTATCTTCTCCGCGATGCGCGCCATGGCGTCAGTATTTTCATAGCGCATAGGGTCCTCAATGAACATTGGATGATACTGCTCGATGCCCCGGGCAAGAACGATGGCTTCTGCCGGAGTCAATCGCCGGTGAATTTCAACGCATAAATCGAGATCGTTGCCAGCTTTTTCACGCATGCGCCGTACATTATCGATTGCATCGCGCATCTTGGCGACATGCGGCTTGAAATAGGCCTGATCTTCACCTTCATCCAGGAACGGATTGATATGTCCGACGGCGGTAAAGCCCGCGTCTTTTTTTCGTTCTAACTCAACGAGAACTTCATCGATGGATTTTCCATAAACATGCCCATAGACTCGTGCGCTGGTGCGGACCGCTCCGCCAAGAAGCTGGTAGACGGGGACGCCGAGCGTCTTGCCCTTGATGTCCCATAGGGCAATATCAAGGGCCGAGATGGCAGCGTTTATGGCAAGGCCCTGGAAATAAGAAAAGCGGTGCATGACGTTCCAGTGATGTTCAATCTGGGAGGGGTCTTTACCTTTAAGGTAACCGGCGCACTTGTCGAGCGCCGCCTTGGCAGCCTCGATATGTCCCCAAGATCCTGCTTCTCCGATTCCATGAATGCCAGCATCTGTTTCTATCCGGACAAATAGGAACTGCCCGGCATGAATAGGCGTTATCTGAGTGATCTGCATTGAGTTTGCTCCTGTATGGGTAGATGTTCTGCCCAAAAATTCTGCTGAACACCAAATGATATTTTGTGTGAGGTCATGGTTTGATGATAATACATTGTTGTACATTTCAAAAAGGGATGCCCTCAGTGTTTGGCATATTCTGGATTGTGTGGCGATCAACTATAAATCATTTTGCTTTTGAAAATTCATAGAGGAAATAAAATGCCCTTCT
>JAPYQX010000225.1 GCA_029937135.1 Nitrospinota bacterium | reverse complement strand
CACGAAGGGTCCCTGCGAACCCGTATTCCGCCGAATTTCCCGCGCCATAAATCGGCCGTCAGCAGTTTTCCCGCCCAGGCCGGCCGAAGCCCCAAAAGAAGACGGACGGCCTCGGCCGCCTGCGCCATGCCGATTACCCCGGCGACGGCGCCGAACACCCCGGCCTCCCCGCAGGAGGGACCTTCGCCGCCCGGCGCAATACGCCCAAAAACACACCGATAGCAGGCCGTCTCTCCCGGAAGGACCGTCAAGAGCTGCCCGAAGAACCGAAGGATTCCGCCCACCACGAGGGGACGTCCAACCTGAACGCAGGCATCGTTGAGCATCAATTTGGCGAAAATAGTGTCGCTGCCGTCCACAACGACGCTAAACCCCGATATCAGATCAGCGGCGTTCCCGGCGGTCATGCGGACAGGAAAAGTCTCCACCCTCACCCCGGGAGTAAGGCGCGAAAGACGCTCCGCCCCCGACACCACCTTTGCGCGGCCGACATCCTCCGAGCGGTGAAGTATCTGCCGGGCAAGATTCGAAAGATCCACCGCATCGTCATCGACGAGTCCGATCCGGCCAACGCCGGAGGCGGCCAGCGCCAGGGCGGCCGGGGAGCCAAGCCCTCCCGCCCCTAGGACAAGCGCCGAGGCCTCGGCGAGACGGCCAGGGACACTCATCAGCCCTCTCCATCCACGGCGAGTTCACCACCGACGAAATCCTTATCGTCCGGGGACCAGAGAAACACCTTAAAATCCCGGACCTGACGGTTCCGCACGCTCATGACGACTTGCTCGGCATCCGGAAACGAGGGGATATCGCCAAAGGGAACCGCCGCGTCCTTGTCCTCCTGGGAAAAATAAGCTTCCTCATCCGGGTGGCTGTGAAAAATGCCGCGGAGCACCTCGCCACCTTCCTTCGCTTCCTGGAGAATGCGCTCAAACTCGAACGGATCGATCAGGTAGGCGCGGCGGGCCGTCCGCGTATAGGTCTCCGGGTCGCGCTCGTGATATTCGTTCTGGACATTTCGGACCGGAAACAGGCGCATCGCCTCCCGCCCGTTTCGGGCAGCCTCATCGGAGGGCGGGCCAGCGGGTGGGCCGAGGATCAAACCGCAACACTCCTCCGGATAAGCCTCCTCGGCGTGCCTGCTCATCACATCGATTTGCTCCCGGGTCAGCAGCAATCCAATCCCCTTTATCTCATTTCGATTTATTTCATTTCGCTGAGATAGCGATCACCGCCGTCCGGAAAAACCGTCACAATCACGCCCCGTCCCACCTTGCGGGCCACTTCGCGCACACCCACGAGAGCCGCCCCGGCCGAGTGACCCACGAAAATACCCTCCTCCCGCGTCAATTGCTCGGCAAGATCCCAGCTATCTTCGGTCGAGACGAGGATAAGTTCGTCGTGAACGGATTCATCGTAAATCCCCGGCCGGATAGCCGTGGGAATATGCTTCATTCCTTCGAGACCGTGAAAGGAATCCTCCGGCATTACGGCATAGACTTTTACGCCGGGTTTTCTTTTCTTGAGGCCCCGGCCCGTTCCGACGAGCGTCCCCGTCGTTCCCAGGCAACTCACGAAATGCTCAACGCGGCCATCGGTCTGCTCCATGATTTCGGGCGCCGTTGTCTCTTCGTGCGCTTTTGAATTCGCGGGATTGTCATACTGACACGGCAGAAAATACGTCTCCGGGTCTTTCTCGCGGATTTTGGCGGCCAGCCTCTGCGCCCCGTCCGACCCCTCCAGCGCGTCCGAATAGACGATCTCGGCGCCGTAGGCCCTAAGGGTGGCCTTTCGCTCTTCACTCGCATTTTCGGGCAAGACCAGTTTGACGGAAATCCCCAACGCGGCCCCGATCATGGCATAAGCGATTCCGGTGTTTCCGCTCGTGGAGTCGAGCAGCGTGATACCCGGCTTGAGCAGGCCGCGCTCGATTCCGTCCCGCACCATGGCAAGCGCGGCGCGATCCTTCACGGAGCCGCCGGGATTGAACCACTCCGCCTTGGCATAGACCTCTACTTCAGGGAATTCTTTTTCAAACAACTTAATCGACAGGAGCGGTGTATTTCCAATCCGCCGCAGTATCGGTGACTCTTCAATTTTCCGTATGTCGTGCGCAGTCATCTCCACCATAATTCGCCCATATTCCTCTGAACCGGGTCCCGCGGGAACCACAATTTCCCTTCTCCCTTGCTATCCATGAAATCAGGACCCATTTCATCGCACCACCTCCTCAAAAAGGCCATGCGAAAGATCAAATCGGGCCAGCACGGTCGACCCCACCGGTTCATCTGCTTTCAAAAGCGCGCATAGCGCCGCGGAGGCCATCAACGAGCCAAGCACTCCCTCGGAGGGAGCGGCCGGAGGCAACTCCCCATCCTCGTCCGGCTTCAACTTGTCACCACTCAATTCACCCCGGCCAATCATCATCTCGCCGGTCCATCCACTTCGGCTCCCCCTGATCACCGGTTTTCCGGCCGCCTCGAACCGGGCCACAGCCTCGGCAAGCGGGCGAGTGTCACCCGACAAAACGAGGAGCTCATATTCATCCATCTCCCCGGCGGTCTCCCCGATAAACTTGAGACGGGCATCGGGGTTCAGAGCGGAAATGGATTCCCCCGGACCACCGGGAGCGTATAGCGCTATCAATTCGGCGAGAGAACCCGTTGGGGCCGTTTCTCCGCCCGTCAAGGACAACCAGCTGATTCGTCCTACCCCGGCCGCCGCCAAATATGTCACCGCGACGGATGCCGCTCCCTCGCCGCCCGGGCCGAATGCAACAGCGACCGCGGAGGCGAGCAATCGTTCCTGGCCCCTGCCGCCCACCTGGGGCAGTAGAATATGACGGCTGTAGCGCCGCACCTGCTCCTCGGCGAGAGTCAAATTTTCCTACCTTCCTCCGGCGATCGCGGGAACGATGGAGAGTTCATCTCCTTCGCTCACTTCGGTGTCCTCTCCCTGGAGAAAACGAATGTCTTCCTGATTGACATAAATATTCACGAACCGGCGCAACTTGCCGTCATCACCGTAGAGGCGCTGGCGCATTCCGGCGAATTGGGCGTCAAGATTTTCCAATACTTCTTTGACCGTGCTTCCGTCGATATCCACCGCGTCCTTGTTCTGCGTGAACTCCTGAAGCGGTGTGGGAATACGAATCGTCACTGACATCTCGCTCTCCATACTAATTGGTGGAAAATATTCAACGAAAATACTGCTCCAAACTAAAATATCTCTCCGCGCCGTCCGGCAGGATGACAACGACGTTTTCGTCCGGGGACATTTCCCCGGCGATCCGAAGCGCCGCGCACACGGAGGCGCCGCTCGATATCCCGGCGGCGATTCCCTCCTCCCGGCTCAAGGCCTTGGCCATGTCATAGGCATCCTGATCGGAAACTTGCTCGATTCGGTCAAGGATCTCGCGGTTCAAAACATGGGGGATGAATCCGGCTCCGATTCCCTGTATCTGGTGCGGTCCCGGTTTGCCGCCGGTCAAGACGGGAGACGCCGACGGCTCAACGCCCACCACGCTCATCCCGTTATTCTTGGCCTTGAGCACCTCACCAACCCCGGTGATGGTCCCGCCCGTGCCCACCCCGGCGACAAAAGCATCGACCGTATGAGCGCCCATGTCGCGGACAATCTCGCGCGCCGTCGTTCGGCGATGAATCTCCGGATTGGCGGGATTCTTGAATTGCTGGGGCATGAAATAATCCATGTTCTCGGCCAATATTTCCTCGGCCTTGAGGACCGATCCGTACATCCCCTGGTCGCAGTCGGTCAATATCACCTCGGCACCGTAGGAGGTGAGCAGAGCATGACGCTCATGGCTCATGCTCTCGCAAAGGACAATTTTTACCTTGTAGCCGCGAACCGCGCCCACCATGGCGAGACCGATACCCGTATTTCCGCTGGTGGGCTCGATAATGGAGCAGCCCGGCTTGAGGAGGCCGCGATGCTCCGCGTCGAGAACCATGCTGAGGGCGATTCGATCCTTCACGCTCCCACCGGGATTCATCGACTCGAGCTTGGCATAAATCCGGGCCCCCTGTGAGTCTGGCAGGTTGCACAGGCGAACCAGGGGAGTGCCACCGATGTTGTCGAGCACATTCGGGAGCGCCCGCAAAACCTGGGATGGTCTTCCTCGTGTCCCCAGAGCCATGAAATCCTCTATATGAAGGTAAACTCAAAGCTTCCGGGCGGACCCCATAAGGGTGAACCCGAAGCTTCTGGGGGTGACCCTATAATTCCCAATTTATTTTGTCAAGATTAATTCCAAATGCATGGAATTCTTTGTCATTTATGTATGAAATTCCTGGTAAATATATGGGGGACCGAAATTTTTGCCTTTGGATAGTTTCTCCCCATCAAAGGTGTTAGATTTGAAATCCACTTGAGGCTTGGGCGCCCTTGCAAACACCCCACAGGCCTTCTTTATACATCTGATTTTAATCCCAATATTTATTCGAAGGGGATGTTCAATGGCCCCAGGAAACCATTCGAAAGGGCTTCAGGTCGCACTCACCATCGCCGGTTCGGACTCCGGCGGCGGGGCGGGCATTCAGGCTGACCTCAAGACTTTTTCCGCCTTCGGTGTGTTCGGGACCACGGTCATCACCGCCCTCACCTCTCAGAATTCCACTGGCGTTCAGGGAGTGCACCCTGTTCCGGCCGGCTTCATCGCCCAGCAATTCGATTCAATTTGCTCGGATTTCCCAGTCGCTGCTGCAAAGGTGGGAATGGTGGCCGATTCCAAGGTAATCGAGGTCGTTTCAAAAAAAATAGCCGAATATGGCATCAACCGGCTTGTCCTCGACCCTGTCATGGTGGCGAAAAGCGGGGATCGCCTGCTGGCCGAAAATGCGGTTGAAACCCTCGTCAAACGCCTTTTTCCCCTCTCGGAAATCATTACGCCCAACACCGAGGAGGCTAAAGACCTCCTCGGTATCGAACGAATCGAAGATCTGGGCGATATGAAGGAAGCCGCCAAACGGCTTCACAGCCTCG